>JAUXBQ010000344.1 GCA_030619365.1 candidate division FCPU426 bacterium
AAAAATGAGGATAAATGGGATTCATCTCCAGCAGTAGCAGCTACTATGGCAGATATTGTTTTGAGAAAAAAAAGGAAAAGCTGAAAACAAATCAGGCACCGCAGAGAACAATATCCCGGTGCCCTTTATGCGCTGTCCGAATACGAATATTAAGATTATCCCAGAGCAAAACGCGCTGGGATATTAGTCTGGCTCCCCGGGTTGGACTCGAACCAGCAACCTAGGGATTAACAGCCATTCACTCCAAGGTTGTGTCGCCGGGAATCTGTTTTAGGGGCACGGTGAGCCGTGCCCCTACTGAATTCTTGCTTTGATGTGAGGAATTATTTTTAAAGCTCCCTGACGGCCGGCTTCAATTAGTTCCTTCTTTTTGCTGAAATCCGTGATACCCACGTTTCCCAGTTCGGGTTTGATCAGGAAATCCACCTGGTCATGATTCAGGCGGACGATTTCCGAACCCATGATATCAATGGATTCCAGTATAACGTTCAGGGCATTGGGCGTCTCGCCGGAGAAATTGGTCCGGGACTTGCCGATATCCACGCCGATCACCAGGTCCGCGCCCAGATCCCGGGCCACCTGAGGCGCCAGGTTTCCCAGCACGCCGCCGTCCACCAGCAACTTATCCTCAAAGGGCACCGGGGTAAACACCCCGGGCACGGCGGCGCTGGCGCGCACCGCGGTTTTGATCAGTCCTTTTCGGAATATCACCCGCTGGCCGGTATTCAGGTCCACGGCCACGATGGCCAAGGGAATTTTAAGCTGTTCAATGAATTGCGTCTCAAGGTTGGTTTCGATGTACTTCACGATTGCTTCGCCGCGGGCCAGGCTCTCGCGGATATTGATCACCTTGTAGTCAAAGATATGTTTTTTCTCTATCTTGAAGGCCTTCCATTCCAACTTGAAGGAATCCGCAGTGTCCGCGTACAGGGCGCCGATCAGGCTGCCCACGGAAACGCCCACGATCAGGTCAATGGGAATGCCCGCGCTTTCCAATTCCCGGATCACGCCCACGTGGGCGAATCCGCGCGCGCCGCCGCCACCGAGCACCAGGGCGACCTTTGGGCGTTCGGGTTTGGGCGCGGTTCCGGCGCAGCCCGCGAGCAGAGAAACGAACGCGAGCATAACCGCCAGTCCCAGGCCCCAGCCGGATTGTCGTAGTGTCTGTTGAAACATACGGAACTCCTGTTTGCGAGTGGCGTTCCGATAATTATAATTCATTCTTTCCTCGTGTAAAGCATTTTTAGTCATCCCAGCCGGTTGGTTGATTTTATTAAACGGAAGCGAAAGGATGATATATAATAAATACGTTTTGATTTTATGTTGACAGTTCGGAGGGGCCCGGCATGCCTGCCCAGCGACCACAACTAAAAGTTCGCGCTGAAGTGGAAGACTTGCGCCGGAAAATCCTGCTGCATAACCAGCTTTATTACGTTCAG
>JAUXBQ010000081.1 GCA_030619365.1 candidate division FCPU426 bacterium
CCAACGTTTTGGAAAAAGACCTGCCGAACAAAGCAACGATAGTCTGTATAACTCATTTAGACGGCAGTGATGGTTTTTATCAATTCGAAAGTTTTAAGGATAACATGAAACCAGAGTTTCTCAGGCGCCCCGGCTGCACAATTCTGGGCCTCTTCGGGTTGTTCATCCTGGCCCAGGGGTGCTCTGCTCCTTCTCCGGATGCCGGCCTGGCGGAGTCGCCCGGCCTTTCAATTGAATCCCTCAATCATCTCAATACGATCGCCGTTTGTACCTGGAACTACCTGGCCTTAAGCCTGGATCCGGTTTCCGGGCTCCCGGTTGATCATATCAACCTCGGGCCAACCGGTCGCCTAAAAAAAGCAGAATATACCACCACCACCAACGTCGGGTTGCTGCTCCTGGCTATTCCCGCTGCCCAGGATTTTGGTTTTATCCCCCAGGAGGAAGAGCGGCGGTTATTAGGCAGGATATTGAACACCTTGGAAAAAATGCCAAAATCACACGGACTGTTCTATAATTATTTTCAGGTCCCGGACAGCAAGCCGGATCCCAAGCGCTTTGTGTCCAGCGTGGACAATGCCTGGCTGGCCGCCGGGCTCTGGGTTGTATCCCAAACCAGCTCAGGCCGGGTCCGGAAAAAGGCCCATGACCTTTATGCGGCCATGGATTTTTCGGTTTGCTTTGATTCCGCCTTGGGTCAATTCCGCCTGGGCTATTCCGACGGGGACGGGAAGCCCTCGCCCTATCACTACGCCCTGTTATGCTCGGAAGCGCGCCTGGTTAGCTTGATCGCGATTGCCAAGGGACAGGCGCCCAGCGAACACTGGTATAAAATATATCGTACCCTTCCCCAGGATCGGGATTGGCAGAACCAGGTGCCGCAAGGGCAACCCCGGGTCCGGGCCGGGGTGGAGTATTTTGCCGGCTATTACCAGGTGGCCGGCGAGAAAATCGTGCCGTCCTGGGGCGGCAGCCTGTTTGAATTTCTCGCGCCGCTTTTACTGGTTCCGGAAATGGAGCTGGCGCCGCATAGTTTCAAGCTGAACCACCAGCGCGTGGTCAAGCTGCATAAAACCTATTGCCTGGAAGAGAAGGGGTATCCGGTCTGGGGGCTCTCGCCCTCGGCCGTGCCGGGCCCGGACCACGAATTTCGATACGGGGAATTCGGGGATGCCCGGCTCGGGAGCAAGGGGTATCCGGATAAAGGCGTGGTCACCCCCTATGCCGCTTTCCTGGCCCTGGAGATCGATCCCCAGGGGGTCGTGGAAAACAGCCAAAACCTCCAAAAGCATTATCCGGACCTGTGGACCGAATACGGTTTTTTCGACGCGGTCAATGTCCAGGACGGACAAGTGGCCCAGGTCTATTTGACCCTGGACCAGGCCATGATCTTTCTGGCAGTGCATAACTACCTGAAGCAGGGCGCCACCCGTAAACGGTTTTTCCGGGGCGGGATGGAGAAAAAAATAAAACCGCTATTGGGGGAAGAAATATTTTATGAAGGGAGAACGCCGTGAAATTAACCATGGCTGATCAATGTTTCCGCCAAGACGGCAAACCGTTTTTTCTCTATTGTGGAGAAGTCCAGTATTTTCGGATTCCGCCCGAAAAATGGCGGACGCATTTGGACAAGCTGAAAAAGGCCGGCGCCAACGCGGTGGCCACTTATATCCCGTGGTCCTGGCACGAATACGCCGATCAGGAGTGCGATTTTACGGGCGCCACGGATCCGCGCCGGGACGTGGTCCGGTTTTTGGAACTGACCCGGGAGGTGGGCCTGTACGTTATTATCAAGCCCGGCCCGTACATCGTGGCGGAATTCAATGACAAGGGCATTCCCGGCTGGTTGACCGCTAAACATCCGGAAATCATGGCCCAGGGCGTTCAGGTCGTGACCTACCTGCATAAAACCTACCTCGCCTACGTGCGGCGCTGGTATGACCAGGTGCTCAAGATCATCGAACCGCGGCAAGTGACCCGGGGTGGCAACATCCTGATGCTGCAGGTCTGCAATGAGGTCGGGCTTTATCAGTGGCTGGACGGGCAGGGCGACACGGGGAAAGTCTCCCTGGAATATTTTCAAAAATATTTAAAGCGGGAATATAAAACCATCCGGGCCCTGAATAAAACCTATGGTTCCCGTTACCGGGACTTCGGACGCATTCCCGCTCCGAGCACACCCACCCGCAACGCCCAAGAGTTTGTCCGCTGGAACGATTGGCATGATTTCCACCGCTGGTACTACGGAGAATATCTCTCGCTGCTTATAAAAGAAATAACCCAACGGAACATTGACATTCAACTCATCCACAATGTTCCCGGCTGGGTTTATGGACGCGCCCAGGAATATCCCGTGAATATCACCTTTTACGCCGAAGCCCTCCGGCGGAATCCCAACCTGCTGCTGGGTCTTGACCACATTCCGGAAAATCCCACCTACCGCAACCAGCATGATGATCTGGTCATCAATGAAATGGTCCGGGCCATGCAGGGCAGGGAAAAACCCCTGCTGGTCATCGAGCAGCAGGCCGGCACGCGCGAACACGGTGTGCACACGTTTCCCCGTGAAATGGAGCTCTTCTACAAAGCCTCCCTGGGACGCGGCATCACAGGCATGAATCTCTACATGTTTTCCCAAGGGATCAATCCCGAACGGACGGGCGCGACGGGTCCGACCTTTTACTGGATGACCGCTTTAAATCCCGAGGGGGAAGAGAAGCCCTTGTATGCGGTGACCGCGAAACTCGGAAGAATCATCGGAACGTTCGGCCAGGCCCTGGCGCAAACCAGAAAAAGAGCCGGGACCGGCGTGGTGTTCTACCGCCCTTATTATCATGACGAGTTTTACTATCCGCTTTTTGGCGGAGTCCTGAAGCTAAATGCCCGGTCAGCCGGATTGCGCTATGATCCCAAGCAAATGCGCAATATGTATTATTTTGACGGCCTGCTGCGCATCTTGAATATGCAAAACCATGATTTTGACCTGCAGGACTTGCAAAGTGAAACGCCGGATCCGAAACGTACCTCCCGGTTATATGTCATGGCCCAGGACCGCATGGATCCGGACAGCCAGGAAAAGCTGGCACAATACGTGGAAACAGGCGGGCACCTGATTCTCTTTCCGGGATTTCCGGACCAGGACTTGAAAATGCGGCCCTGCCTTATACTACAGGAACGCCTGGGCATTCAGGAAGGCCCGGAGGCCGTGCTGGACGGATTCCCCAAAATGGATTTGTTTGAGTTCAAGGATATCAGTTGCCTGGCCCCGATCCGAACCTATTCCGCGGAAGGGTCTGAAATCATCGCGCGCACAGCCCAGGGCGAATCCTGCGGATTGACGCGGCGCGTGGGCCGGGGACGGATTACGGTTCTGGGTACGGCGTTTAGCTACGGTATTAAAGAGCACTTGTTCGCCTTGGCCAAGCTGCAGGCCCTGGCCGGATCCCGGCCGGCGGCAGTGGAAGTGGATAATCCGCAAATACAGGCCCATCTGCGTTACGGAAAGGATTACGCTTTTTTAACCCTGCTGAATTACACGCCCGAAACCCAGCCGCTCCAGGCGCTGGCTCGCGATATTCCGGGGGCCGGCGAGTTGCGAATTCCCGAAGCAGGAGTATTGCGCCTGCCGCCGGTGAGCGGCCTCCTTATCCCGCTCCATTACCCCGTACCCGGGAGCGATATTCGGCTGCTCTGGACGACCTGCGAAATATTATCCCTGGCCGCCGAACCGCACGGTTGGAGAGCGGAGGTTAAACAGGTGGATCATCAGGCTTCGGAAATGGCCTTCAAGATCCCGGATTCCCTCCAAGTCGTCACGGTTACGTATGACCGCAAACCAGTCGTGGTTCAGCAGACCGGAACGGTTTGTAAGATAAATATCACCGGTCTGGAGGGACAGGCGGAGTTGGTCGTGACCTGTCGATCCCAGGCGGAGGGGGCGAGGTAAACCCACGCTGACCCGGCATCCGGCATCCGCCGGACAAGTACGCCGGCTTGCCCCGCGTATGCGGGGGCAAGAGCGCGGGGATATCTTCGTATATTGACAGCCCTAATCGCTTACTTTATAATGCAGATTAAATGAAACGTTTTAGGTTTTTAATCACTTTAATTGTTGTCCTGCTGGTGGTCTCGGCGGGCTGGGCTGAGGACATGGAAGTTATAAAAGCCCAAGTCAGCCGGGAGACGGTGAATTTGGGAGACACCCTGATTTATACCGTTGAAGTGATGACCGCCGGGGAGAAACAATTCTCGCCCGACATCACGCTGCCGGATTTCAGCCAGCTTTTCCAAGTGACAGACACGTTTAGCCGTTCCTCGGTAAATATTCTGAATGGCCGGACCCATATCATCAATTTTAAAGAAGTACACTTGATCGCCAACCGAACGGGCCGTATACGAATTCCCCCCAGCACCGTGGAACTGATCGACCCGGGAACCAACCAGCGCCTGGTGCGTCAGACAAATTCCGTGGGCGTGCAGGTAAATGAATCCACCGGGAAGGCCGCGATTCCCACACCCACGCCGGAAATCGACGTTTTGAAACCCATCAAAAAATCGGCGCGCTTGAACGCATCCCAGTGGTCGCCCTTTGTCATTGGCGGGGGTATGATCGTGCTGTTGTTCACGCTCATGGCGTACTTGCGGAGCCGCCCGAAAGGGGAGAAACCCAAGCCGGCCGAGCCGGTGGACCCGAGAACACCGGAAGAGCGCGCGCTGGAAGCGCTGGAAGCAGCCATACACCTGAAAACCGAGGGGAAGCTCGACGAATTTTACACCCAACTCTCTTCCATTCTCAGGCGTTTCATGTCGGAAACCTTTGAATTCAAGGCCGAGGAAAGCACGACGCGGGAAATGCTCCGGGAGATGGAACGCCTGCAGTTTAAGCCCCGGTTTCTGGAAAAATACCGGAAATATTTCATCGAATGCGACCAGGTGAAATTTGCCCAAGTAAAACCGCCCTCGAACAGCGTGGAAACCATGCTCCCGCGGGTGAAGGACTTGATTGGGGACGAAGACAAGCAGGATCTTCCCGAACCCGAGCCGGAACCCGAAGCTGAGCAAGCCGGAGAGGCGGAAAGGGACAAGTCTCCGGCGGAGAAGTCGTGAGCGTGCCCGCGGCCTTCCCGACCGGCGCGCTCCATTGGGCCACCATTCCTTTCTTACTGCTGCTCATCTGCCTCCCCCTGGCGGTTTTATTCATCTCCCGCTTAAAACGCAAATCCGGCGGGCTGCGGTTTCCGGCCCTCTCCTTCCTCATCCCCCTGAGCCGCGAAGCAGGCCAAATGCTCCGGCACCTGCCCCTGGCCTTGCGCCTGGCCGCCTTGTTGTGTCTGGTCCTGGTTTTGGCGCGTCCGCAAAGCGAGTTGCGCCTGGTGGACCGGGAGGAGGAAACCCTGGATATAATCCTCGCGTTGGATCTTTCGGAAAGCATGCGCGCCTATGACATCCGGCCCAACCGGCTGACCGTGGCCAAACGCGTTTTATCCGAATTCATCGATAAGCGCCAACAGGACCGGTTTGGGCTGGTGGTGTTTTCCGGCCACAGCCTGACTTTGTCGCCGCTCACCATCGACGGAGAAGCGGTGCGGCAGAGCCTGCGGGACGTGAATACGCAAACCGTAAGGATTGAGGGCACGGCTATCGGCGAGGCGGTGCTCATGGCCGCGAACCGCCTGCTGGAACCATCCGGGACCAACGAGTCGGATCAGCCAGGGGACGCCGGGGCCTCCCCGGCGAATGCCGGGCGGGGAAAAATAATTATTCTGGCCACGGATGGTGTCAGCAACCGGGGAGTCCACCCCTTGCTGGCCGCCCAGGTGGCCGCGGCCAAGGGTCTGAAACTATATACCATTGGTCTGGGCAGGGACAAGCGGGTGCTCCGGTATGAAAAAGATCCCCATGGCCGCCGGGTGCCGCTGCGCGACGTGTATGGACGTCTCCAGTATTGGGAGAAGCCGGACGAGACGGTTCTGCGAAAAATGGCCGACCTGGGCGGCGGACGGTATTTCCGGGCCGGGAATCAGGCGAAGTTCAAAGCCGTCATGCAGGAAATCGACCGGATGGAGAAACGGAAGATAACGCTGAAGCGCCGGAGTATTTACCGGGAGGAATATGTATGGCTCCTGCTCGCGGCCATGCTCTTATTGGTGCTGGAAAGCACGTTTAAAACCACGCGCCTCCGTTCCTGGATTTAAAATGGCGGCTCAATATACGAAGGAATCCCCGCGCTTCAGCGCGGGGTTACCTCGCCCCCTCTCCCTATCAGGGAGAGGGACTCAGGGTGAGGGATACCTGAATGCCCCGACCGGATTAATAATTAGAGGACGGGACTTCCGATGGTCGCCCCGCACTTAAGTGCGGGGATGATAAGGACCTGAGTATGCGCTGGGTACAGCCTGAATTCTTGTATCTGCTTATCCTGTTGCCGATCTACTGGGGGGCTGAATATTGGCTGGAGCAGTGGCGGCGCAGGGCCCGGCAGATCTATGCCGAGGGGCAATTTCACGGGTGGTTGGTGCTGCCGGCCTCGCAGCGCCGCCGGCTGCTGAAAATTGCTCTCTGGTCCCTGGCCTGGACGGCCTTGGCGGCAGCCGCGGCCCGTCCCCAGGGAGCGCCGGTTCTGGTCGAGCGCGCTTCTCAAACCAGAACGATCTACCTGGTCGTGGATTGTTCACTCAGCATGCGCACGCAGGACCTGCCGCAAGGACGTATGGCGGCCGCCAAGCAGGCCATGCGGGGCGTTATTGCGCGTAATCCCCAAGACCGCCTCGGATTGATCGGTTTCGCCGGGGAGGCCCGGATGCTCTGCCCGGCCACCACCGATCACCAGGCGCTGACGCTTCTGGTGGACCAGGTCAATACACGGATTATCAGCCAGCCCGGATCCGACCCGGCGGCCGGCGTGTCAATGGCCATGGCCAAGCTGAACCAACTGCCAGGACAGGGTAAAGTGGTCTTGCTCTTCTCCGACGGGGAAGCGACCCGTGCGCGCGACTGGCTGGACGCGGGACAACGGGCCGCCGCGCAAGGCATCAAAATCATCAGCGTGGGACTGGGCACGGCTGCCGGCGGCCCCATCCCCCTGGGGCGGGATTTTTGGGGTAAAACCACTTACCGTAAATTTAAGGGCCGGCTGGTGCAATCCCGCTTAACCTCGCTCTCCATGCGCAAAGCCGCCAAGTTCAGCGGCGGTTACTACGTTACCTGGACCTCGTTGCCTGAGGTCATGAAGGCGTTGTCACGGGCCCTCAAGCGGGTGACCGCTGCGCAACCCGAGACTGAGACGGTTTGGGCCTATTACGAGTATTTTCCGTGGTTTGTCATCCTGGCCTTTTTGGTATTATTGCTGGAAATCCTGATACCCCTCCAGAGGAGCCGATTGGCATGATTCAGGGACTGGCCCTGGTACTGCTTTGGAACGCCTTGCTGACGTGTCTGCCGATCCCGCCGGAGAACTACTACAATCACGGCAATGTGCTCTTCCGGCAGGGCCTGTATCAGGAGGCGGAACGCGAGTACGCCCGGGTGTTTGAGCGGAAACGGCTGGCGCAGCGCGCCCTGTACAATGCCGGGAACGCGGTCTTTGAGCAGGAAAATTACGAACAGGCCATCGTGTTCTATGAGCGGGCCCTGGACGAAGACCCGGAGGATGAAGATACCTGGCATAACCTGGAAATTGCGCGAAAGCGGGCTGACCGGAAAGCGCCGGCCCTCCCGGCCGATCAGAGCGCCAGGGAACAATCGCTTCCGGAAGCGGGCGGGCAGTCCCCGGATTTGGCCAAACCCAAAAAGCCGGTCCGCGCCGGCCGAAAAAACCCGCTCAACTTATCCCGCGGCCAGGAACTGAATGAAGGGAAGGCGGATCAAATCCTGAAGCGTGCCCGGCAACAGGAGCGTCGCAACAATGTTTTAAACCGCCCGCGACGGCGTTCCGCCCATCGCCGCCGGCCCCGGCAGAATGTATTCACTCAAACGCCCGAGGAATTGCTGCGCACCATGCGGGAGCAAACCCGGGCCGCTTATCCGTACCGGCCCGGCTCGTCCCTGCTGAAGATCAAACCCCGAAAAGATGAGGTTGATTGGTGAACAGACCGGGCCGGCCTGGTAGGGAACGGTTTAAAACCGTTCCCTACTTTTTAAACAAATAACGTTTCAAAATAAAACAAAATGTGAGAAAATACTCAATCATATTACAGGGCTAATGTCGAAGGAGAACCGAGCCATGGCGATGAAGATGGTAACCGCAATCGGAAAGGGCCCGGAGGCCGGCGCTCTGGGTGAACACCTGGCCCAGGAAATCAAGGCTGGTTTGGGCAAGCAGGAAGCTGGTTTTGTGATGCTCCTGGCTTCCAGCAAGTACGATCGCCAGGCCCTTCTAAAGGCTGTGCGGCAGGTATTGGGATCCGCCCCGCTCATCGGCTGCACGACCGCCGGTGAATTCACCGAGAAGGAAGTGGTGAAAGAAGCCGTGGCGCTCACCGTCCTCTCGCAATCGGAAGATTACTCCTTTCATGTGTCCGTGGCGACCGGCCTGCATGAGGATGCCTCAGTCTGCGTGCAGAAGGCGGTGGACGTCATTCCCGCGGCTCCCAAGAATTTACCGAATCGCTCCGCGATCATGCTCCATGACGGGCTGGCCGGCCGCGGCGAAGAAGCCGTGCTCTCCACTATGACGATTCTGGGCCCCGGTGTTAGTTTTGCCGGAGGCTCCGCGGGTGATGATCTGGCGTTTAAAGAGACCTTTGTATTCTGCAATGACGAGATTACCACCAATTCCGTCGCCTTGTGCGTCATCGATTCCAAAACCCCCATGGGCATAGCCGTCAAGCACGGCCACTCTCCGGTCAGTCGGATGCTGACCGTGACCAAGGCCAAGGACAACGTGCTCTTTGAAGTGAACGACGAACCGGCCTGGGAGGTCTGGAAGCGGGAAATCGCCGGGGAAGCCAAAAGCATCGGGATTGACGTGCAGGCCTTGAAGGAAGCCTCGGAAATCGGTCAATTTTTAATTCGTTATGAAATGGGCCTTGCCACGGCCACGGAATATAAGGTTCGTGTACCGTTGTCGAAAAATGACGACGGCTCCCTGAATTTTGGCTGCACCATCCCCGAGGGCGTAAAATTCCGGATCATGAAAAGCCCCAAAGAGGATCAGATCGCCTCCGCCGAGCAGGCCGCGCGCAACGCGATTGATCAAATGAAGGGCGTTAAGCTGGCCGGCGCCTTCATTTTTGACTGTGTCTGCCGGGGAATCATTCTGGGAGACGAGTTTAGCAAAGGCGTGCATGCCATGCAAAAAGTCATCGGCCCGGTGCCTTTGATCGGATTTGAAACCTATGGTGAAATATGCCGGCAAAGCGGTCAATTCAGCGGATTTCACAACACCACCAGCGTGGTGATGCTCTTGCCCGCCTAAGGCGCGGAGAGGGCGGAGGATATATGGCTTCAACAATTTCTAAACAAGATCTCATTGGGCGTTTTGCCGATACCATGGGCGTGGAAAAGGCCCAGGACCTGATTGATGAAACGCTGGCAGTGCTTGAGTTCGCTGAAAAGGATTTTTTTGCCAAGAAAAGGGCGCTGGAAATCTGTGAGGCGGTCAAGGAAAAACGCGGCATGATCGGGATCACAGCCGGGTTCATCAAAGCCGAGATTCAGTTGATGAACGAATAGCACGGTGGACCGCACAAAAAAAAGGGAGCAGAGAAACTCTGCTCCCTTTTTTTGTGCCTGGCGAGCAGCCAACCTTGGGTTTTAGTCCTTGACTTTTCAATTTAAGTCTGATAATAGTGAATAAAATCAAGCTGTTTTCGGGAGGCTGCATGACTAAGCGATTCGTCTTCACGGCGATCGCCATAGCAGGTTTTTTTATACTTCAGACCCTGTCCAGTCTGGCGCTGGATGAGGTCACGTTTAGGTCGTTTATTGAGAAAGAGAAAATTGAATTTTCCGAGCAAGTTCAGTTTCTGGTCGTTGTCAATTACGGCACGCAAACCATGCGGCCGGCCCTCACGCCCCCTTCTTTCGCGCAGTTCAATGTTCTGAACGAAAATGAAAAAAATCAGGAAGTCGGCGAAGGGAAGGAACGCTACCGGGTGCTGAAGCGCGTGTGGCTCCTGGAACCGACCGAAACCGGACGCCTCTCCATCGCCTCGGCCATCATCACGTATCAAGATCCCACCTCGAATCTCCTCAAAAACGGAAAAACCGAGATAGTATTCGTCGAGGTGATGCCGGAAACCGGCCCCGACGGTCAGGCTCGAAAACCGGCGGCCAAGGACAATACGGTTACGGCCCAAAGCCAGGGCGTGCCCTGGACCCTGCTGGTGTTCGCGACCGTCGGCCTGCTGGTGGCCCTGGCCGTGCTGTTGGCTTTTAAGCAACCCTCGGCTCCCAAAGTGCTGCCCGAAACCCTGGCCATGCGCTCCCTGGACCAGGCCATCGAGCACGTGGAGCAGGAAAACCTGGAGCAATATTACGCGGCCCTCAGCCGGGCCCTGCTGGATTATCTGCAGAACAAATTCAATCTCGACGCGCATGTCATGGACACCCAGACGCTCCTGGAAAAGATCGCGGGGTTCGGCATCCAGCCCGATATGATGGACGCAGTGCGGGATTTTTTCCAGGTGGCGGACAAAGCCAAGTTCGCCGGTTACGTGCCCGACGAGGATAAAATGATCGAACTCCACAATACCGTAAAAAAATTCATCGAAACCGGTCGGGAGATTAAAGTTAAGGCGC
>JAUXBQ010000054.1 GCA_030619365.1 candidate division FCPU426 bacterium
AAACCAGGCGTCAGCAGGCTCCTTACAAGGTGACAGTTGATTTATGGAAGCTAAAGGGTTTTGTCGCAATATGAGTTACAATCCGCCTAAAGTGGCCTGGGAATGGTTTTCCATTGCGGCTGACAGGGGCATAAGTTATAATTAAATGTAAGGAATCTCCGGGGACGTCCTGAAGGAGGCGGTAACCATGACTTGGACCAGCGGCAATGATCGAATCAAAGAAATGAAATTTCTGGTGGACCTGCAGAGCCATACGTACATCAGCGACAAGAGTCACCAGGAAATCATTGATTTTGCGGGCCTCAATCCGGCCGGCTACGATAATTTCCTCAAAGGGTGGGTCAAAAACGACGGTACCATCAAGGTTTGGGTGGAAACCATCGAGGACATCGTATTCCGCTATTGGGATCAGATCAAGCTGGGGTTCCGCGTCCTGATGAAGGAACGTTTGACGCGCAAAGAGGCCAAGGCCTACGCCATTGTCAATCGTGTTGAACGGTTTGCCGGCAATGTGAAGCAGTTTCTGGGCACCCGCAACAAGAACGAGTACTTTGAAAACCAACTGGGATATGCCGTTCAGTTTTATGGCCAGCTCAAGGTTTCCAAGGGGAGCCAGGTCATGATGCTGGTGAACTACAAAATCGATAAAAACCGCTATATATTCGCTGGAACCCGGGGCCGTATCCTGGTGCCCGCCTCCAACCAAGCCAAAAAAATGAGGGTGAAATGGCAAAGCAGCTCCAACGGATACCTTAAATCGAGGGGTGGAGTGGAGCTCTTAACGGACCGCCGTATTCTTTCCCTGGTCTAGCCGCCTCCCGGAGATCCTGTATGAGGATCCTGCTCATCTCCGATCTGCGGGGAGCAATCGTAACCCTGGCCGCCCTGACTTCGCCCCGCCGAAAAATATCCTGCGAAGCGGTATGCTTTTGCGGGAATATCGTGCGCGGGCAGGCCCGCTGGGAGGAATGGAAAGCCGCCAAAGCGGAGAGCAGGGTTCCCAACCGCAATCTCCAGGAAATCATTGCAGAAGCCTATGAAGACCTCCAATTTTACAAACAATTCTGCAATCTCCTGGACGGCCTGGGTGTGCCGGTGCTGATCATTCCCGGTCAACTGGACGCGCCCGAGGAACGCTACTTCATGTTTATGCAGCAGTCGGTTTTCGTTTCCCGACATCTGCAGTTGGTCCAGGAAAACATCATTCACCTGAATTCGTATTTATTTACCGGTTTCGGCGGGTTGCTTACCGAGCATGAGCGGGAAGACTATTTTGTCCAGCACTATTCCCGGGTCGAGAGCCTGTTCGGCACGCGCCGGATGCGTTGGTTAAATCCACCCCGAATACTGCTGTTTCACAGTTCGCCGGTGTTTCCGGATAATGGGGCGCCGGGCTGCAGCCCCCTGGTAAATGAAATCATTCACTCTGCGGCGCCTTCTCTGGTGTTTTGCGGTTCCGCCACCGCGGCGCCGAGAATCGCCGGGATCGGACGGACTGTGGTAGTCAATCCCGGATCGCTGGCCGAGGGGCACTATGCCCTGGTGAATACCAAGTCCCGGGCCGCGGAATTTCACACCTTGAGCCCGGGACGGCGCTAGGACCGGCCCCGAAGGTCGGTTTTTCTATTGTCAAATCGTCCTTCCCTTTGCTAATCTCTTCCCACGCGAAACATTCTATGGAAAGGTCGAGTCGTCTTGAACGTTAACCATATAATCCCAATAGGGCTGCTAATCGCCGGGTTGCTCGGAGGCTGCGCACATCAAGCCCCGCGCAGCGTGCAAGCCGGCGAGGGCGGACCGATTACCGCCGAGGTGCTGGAGGCCGCGGAGGGCGAACTGGAGCTGGCGCAAGCCAGTTACGCGGCCGGGGACCCGGCCGGAGCGGAACAGGCCGCGGTCCGGGCCGCCCGCATTTTGTATTCGGTCGCCTCGCCCAGCAATGGCGAGGGCAGCCGCTACGCCGAGTTGACCAGCCGTCTGAGCCTGCTGACCGTGCGCTTGAACCGGATTCTGCACGACGTCTCGCCGGATCCGGACCCTGAGAGCTTTACTTTTCCTCTCCGGCATAATGCGCGGATCGAGCGCCAGATTGATTATTATATCACCCGGGCCCGGGAACCGTTCGCCCGCTGGCTGCGGCGCTCAGGCCGCTACGTGGAGACCTTGCGGGAATATTTTCTGGAGGAAAACCTGCCCGGCGATCTGGTTTACCTGGCCCTGGTCGAATCGGGCTTCAATCCCCGCAACCGTTCGTCCAAGCATGCGGTGGGACTTTTTCAGTTTATCCGCGGCACCGCGAATTTGGTGGGTTTAAAGCAGGATTACTGGGTGGACGAACGCCGCGATCCGGACAAGGCCGCGCGGGCGGCCATCAAGCATTTGCAAGCCCTGTACCGGGAATTTCAAGACTGGGACCTGGCCCTGGCGGCGTACAACGCAGGCTCCGGCCGGCTCCGAAAGGCTATCAAGGCCCAGGGCACCCGGGACTATTGGAAACTTGCCTTGCCGCCGGAAACCGAAGCCTACGTGCCGAAATTCTATGCCACCCTGATCATTGCCCGGGAACCGGAATTATACGGGTTTAATCCGGACTTCGAGAGCGGGGATCAGGCGGAAGAAGCGGAAGTGCCGGGCGGCGTGGACTTGAAGACCATTGCCGAGGCCCTGGGCGTGACGGTTTCGGTCGTGGCGGATCTGAATCCCGAATTGACCAAAGGCTGCACCCCGCCCGGGCCGGAACCTTACCTGGTGCGCGTGCCCCGGGGCACGGCCGGATCTTTCGCCGCGGCTTTCGCGGCCCTGCCGAATGAACGGAAATACCTGAGCCAAGAGGAACTGGCGCGCCGGAAATTCAAGGGCGTGTATGTGGTGTATAAGATCAAATCCGGCGACTCCCTGTACACCATCGCTAAAAAACACCATACCACGGTGGCCAAGATTCAGCGCTGGAACCCCAGCGCCAAGAGGAATAAATACATTTTTCCCGGGCAGAAGCTCCGCATCTACCGGACGCGCTAAGCAGCCGCGCCCGTGCCCGGAGAGAAAGTGGGCTGATCCACAATGTCATATCTTCGTCTCGGCTTGGCGCAGATCAATCCCGTCATGGGTGATTTTCGCGTTAACCGCGAAAAAATCTCAACCAAGCTGCGGGAGGCCGCCGGGGCCGGGGCCGGACTGGTGGTGTTTCCGGAACTGGCCGTGTGCGGGTACCCGCCCGAAGACCTGCTGCTCAAGACCGGATTCGTGAACGCCTGCCAGCAAACGATTCGCGACCTGGGGCCCGCCACGAAAGACCTGGTGGCCGTGGTCGGATTTGCGCACCGCGAACAGGGCCGGGTGCATAACAGCGCCGCGGTCCTGGCCCGGGGACGGCTCGCGGGGGTATACCACAAGCGCGAGCTTCCCAACTACGGGGTGTTTGACGAAAAACGCTACTTTACACCAGGTCACCTGCCCCTGCTGCTGGACGGACGGGGTCTGCGCGCGGCGGTTACCATTTGCGAAGACATCTGGGTGGAGGGGGGAGAAGCCGAGAGATTTATCCGGCAACAGGGCGTGGACCTGATCATCAATTGTTCCGCCTCGCCCTTTTACGCCGGGAAATTCGCCAAGCGGCGCAGACTGCTCACTGGATTGGCGCGGCGCACCAAGGCGGCCGTGGCCTACGTCAACATGGTCGGCGGGCAGGATGAACTGGTGTTTGACGGCGGCAGCCTGGTGATCGACGCTCAGGGAAAAGTTCTGGCCAGCGCGCCCCATTTTGAGGAATCGTTGCACCTGCTGGACCTGCCCCTGCCAACCGGGAAGCGCCGCAAATCCGGCGGGTCAAGCCGGGCGCTGCGCGTTGCCTGGCCTGGGCAGGAGAAGCCCGGTTCTTTTCCAAATACACGCGTGCCCGCGCCCGGCCGCCTGGAGGAAATATATGCGGCCCTGGTCACCGGGACCCGGGATTATGTCAGAAAAAACGGATTTCAGAAAGTTGTCCTGGGACTGAGTGGAGGAATTGATTCCTCCCTGACCGCGGCCGTGGCCATCGACGCGCTGGGACCTGGGAACGTGGTGGGGGTTACCATGCCGTCGGAGTTCACCTCGACCGCCACCCTGTCGGATGCCGGGCGTTTGGCCGGGAATCTGGGCATCCGCTTGCTGACCATACCCATAACACCCATTTTTCAAGCGTATAAAGACAGTTTGGCGGAGACGTTTTCCGAAGGACGGCCGGGGATCGAGAATGAGAATATTCAGGCCCGTGTCCGGGGGAATCTGCTCATGGCGCTCTCCAACCGGCTCGGGTGGCTGGTGCTGACCACGGGCAACAAGAGCGAGACCGCGGTGGGATACTGCACTTTGTACGGAGACATGGCCGGCGGATTTGCCGTTATCAAGGACGTTCCCAAAACACTTGTGTTTGAGTTGTCCGGCCTGGTCAACCGGACGCACGGAAAAGACGTAATCCCGGCCAGCGTGATCGAACGGCCGCCGAGCGCGGAATTGAGGCCGGATCAAAAGGACGAGGACAGTCTGCCGCCTTATCCCGTGCTGGATAAGGTGTTACAGGCTTATGTAGAGGAAGACCGCGATTTGGAGGCGATCGTGCGCCAGGGCCATGCACGGAATTTGGTGCAGGAAGTCATCCGCCTGGTCGATCAGAACGAGTACAAGCGACGGCAGGCGCCGCCAGGCGTGAAAATAACGCCCAAGGCCTTTGGCCGCGACCGCCGGTTGCCGCTTACCAACCGTTTCCGCCCCGGACGCCTCCCAAGTCGTTGAAGGAGAAACGGCCCGTGGACCATCCCGCCCCACTGACGCTTCGCAATTGCGCGATCAACCCGCCTTTGCTACTGGCCCCCATGATGGATATTACCGGTTACGCCTTCCGCAGCCTGGTGCGCGACTATGGCGGCTGCGGCTTGTTTTATTCCGAAATGCTTAATTCCCGGCGCGTACCCCGGGAAAAAGATGATTCCCCGATATTTGCCGGCTTTAGCCAGGAGGAACAATTGGTGCTGCAGCTCCTGGGGGATGATCCCGGACTGTTGCGTGAATCGGTCCTGCGCCTGGAAGCTTTCCAGCCAGCCGGATTTGATTTAAATATGGGGTGCACGCGGGCCGCCATTACCCGGCACGGCTGGGGCGCCGCTTTGTTGGGAAATCCGAGGGCCGCAGCCGCGGCGGTCAGGGCCATGCGACAGGCCACGGAAAAACTATTGACCGTAAAAATACGCAACGCTTGGCCGGAGCCCAGGCAGGGCAGGGCGTTCCTGAATATGCTGGAAGCCGAGGGCGTGGATGCGATCATTGTGCACCCGCGATCCCTGGAAAAACGGTTCGCCCGCCCGGCCCAGTGGGCCTGGATCCGGGAGGTGAAGGACAAAGTAAATATACCCGTGATCGGCAACGGTGACGTGCGAACCGCGCAAGACGCTCTGAACATGTTCCCGGAGACCGGTTGCGACGCGGTGATGATCGGGAGGGCGGCTGTGCAGCATCCCACTATTTTCAGGGAGGCGGAAGGACTGCTGCAGGGGTGGGAAGCGGAGTCCGCGCCTTCGGCCCTGACTATCTTCAAAAAATATATCGACTACTTGGGTCCGGAACTGAAAACCGTGCCCAAGCGTTTTGACGAGTTGAAAACTTTTTGTGAATACTTTGCCCAAGGGTTGCCTGTGCCGCATTGGTTTTGGGGGCCGATTCAGGGGAGTGAAGACGTGGACACCATTGTCAATAAATCCATGGAGTTTCTGGCCAGAAACAAGCTCTAAATCCACTCCGGCATTCTCAGCGCGGTTTTCATTGGTATCGGCGTCGCCCTGTTGCTAGAATATTTCCGGAATTCCGGCGGCCTGGTTGGCCTGGGCGGCGCCGTGGCCATCAATCTCTGCGCCTCACGGAAGCGGGGTCTAAATTAAGGGGAGGGTTGATTCATGTTTAAAAAATTGTATACGCGGTACGTGGACTTCTCAGTGGCCAAGCCGTGGTGGATTCTGGCGGGTACGCTGGTGGTCACGCTGTTTTTTGTCTGGCAAGCCACCAATTTAGCACTGGCCCTGACCTGGTTGGACATGATGCCGCAAAAGGATCCAGTGGTTATCGAGTACCAGCGGCTCATCAAGCTGTTCGGAACCACGGACATGATCATCGCGGCCGTGGAAGCGCCGAGCGAGGAACAGGTCAAGGCCCTGGCCCGCGAAACCGCGGAGCGGTTTGCCCGGCACGACCAGTGGGTCAAACGGGTGGATTACACGGTTGACACGGCCTTTATCCGCCAGCACGGCTTAATGCTGGTCAAAACCAAAGATTTGAGGCGAATGAAAAAAACTCTGGCAAATCCAAACCTCTTGGCTTGGCTGACGGCGCTTAATGAAGATTTTGAGCGTGAATATATTGAAGATTCAGGAAATCTCCGGAAGCAGGAAAACCAGGCTGCCACGCAGCTTCACGCCCTGGGTGTGTTCGTGGATACAATGGGCCGGCTCAGTCCGGAAGAAGCCGTGACACGGGATCATATCGATGCCATGGTGGACAGTCTCACGATCGGTGAGGAATATTATCTTTCCACGGACCGCAAGATGGCTCTGCTCATGATCCAACCCACCTTCACCATTAATGAAATCGACAAGGCCACGCTCGGCTGCTTGGATCTCCAGGCGGAAGCAGATAAAATCGAAGAAGCTTATCCGGGCACGAGCGTGCGCCTGACCGGCATGAACGTCATCATGAAGGACGAGACCATGACCATGAAGGAAGACAGCATGCTGATAACCCTGGGCGCGCTGATTCTGATTACCCTCATGTTCATCGTAACCTTCCGCATGTGGACCGCCCCCCTCCTGGCCATGATGATTCTCATGGTCGGGATCATTTGGGACTACGGCCTGACCGGTATGCTCATTGGCAAGCTCTCGCTGTTCAGTTCCATGAGCGCCCTTATCCTCATCGGCCTGGGCGTGGATTACCTCATGCACTTTTTAAACATGTTTTTCGAAGCCCGGGCCGAAGGCCAGGATGCCCGGGACTCCGTGCTGGCGGTGTATCAAAGAAGCGGTAAAGGCATTGTCATGGGCGCCCTGACCACGGCCGTGGCCTTCCTGTCCATGATTCTATCCGACTATCCGGCCATGGCGGAATTCGGCGTGACCATGGGCCTGGGCATCATTTCCTGCATGGCGGTGACCATGCTGGTCTTGCCCGCGATCATGATTTTACGCGAGCGACACCAGGCCAGGCAGATCGCTCAGGGCAAGGTGATCAAGCCGTTTTCCGCGGAATTCAAATTTTTACAAGTCCTGACCCGGCCCGCCTACCAGCGCCCCTGGTTGACCACTATCGTGGTCATCGTGGTCAGCGGCCTGATGTTCTGGGGAGCCACGCGCCTGAGATTTGACCAGAATTTGTTGAACATCGAGGCCAAGGGCCTGGAGTCCGTGGAATTGTACGACGTGATGGAAGAACGCTTTAATCTTTCGGCCGATGGTTTGGTTTTTGCCGCCGACTCGCTGGCCGAGGCCGAGCGCGTCACGCACCAACTGGATGAAATGCCGAACGTGGGTGGGGTGGAATCCCTCGCGCTCTACCTCCCTTCAGAGAAGTCCCAGCAGGAACGCCGGCCGCTGGTCAAGGAAATCCGGGATCAGGTCAGGGGGCGGCAATATGCCGGAAGCCCGGATCCGGAGAAAATGAAAACCCAGTTGCAGCGCTTATCCGACAATATTGTTGAAATGGGCCAATTGGGATATCTCGGCGGCATGAGCCGGCTGACGGACCACTGCGACCTGTTGACCGGTCTGGATGAGGAGGGCAACCAGGCGCGCCCGAACCGGATCCTGCAGGCCGCAGCAACGGTCGCAGCGG
The DNA here is from genome assembly GCA_030619365.1 of candidate division FCPU426 bacterium. Classification (GTDB taxonomy): domain Bacteria; phylum Oederibacteriota; class JAAXVQ01; order JAAXVQ01; family JAUVAV01; genus JAUXBQ01. Next base: position 7,852 of record JAUXBQ010000054.1, read on the forward strand.
CATCGTCGGCCCGGTTGGGTGATTTCTCCCAGAGGTTTTTCCAACGCCTGAAAGCCAATACCCTGTCCATGGCCAATCCGGCGGAGGTGAAGCTCGCGGAGGTCCGGTCCGATATCCGGGAGCGCTTTATCAGCCCGGACGGGAAACTCTACGCGGTCCAGGTTTTCGCGCGCAAGAACGTGTACAAGCATTTTGATGACACCAGTTTTATCGAGGACGTGCACGCCATTGCCCCGGGCGCAACGGGCATGCCCGCTTTTTTTAAGCGCCTGATCACCATTTCAGCCGAAAAAGGGCGTCTGGCCCTGGGCATCGCGGCCGTGATTATTTTTATCATGCTGTTCCTGATCTTTCGCAAGCTGAGTTACGTGATCATCGCGCTCTTGCCCACCATCCTGGCCTATTTGTTCGCGTTCGGGACCATGGGCTGGATTAACATGCCGCTTTCTATTGTCAGTGTAATGGTAATCCCCTTGATCATGGGTATCGGCATTGACGACGGTATTCACCTCTTGCACCGGTATCAGGTGGAAGGTCCGGGCAGCCAGCCAATCGTGATCGCCTCCACTGGCAAGGCGATTTCCCTAACCACGGCCACGACCGTGCTGGGATTCGGATCGCTGATCTTCGCCAAATACCAGGGTATGGGGCACATGGGCTGGCTCACGGTATTCGGCATTGGCTGGGCCTTTGTCATATCCGTTTTTCTGATTCCCGCCCTGCTGAAAATTATGGAAGGGAGGAAACAGTCATGAAAACTACCAAGTATATATCAATGTTAATCCTAACCATCGCGTGTTTCGCAGGCACGGGTTGGCAATCCGCCCTGGCTAAGACCGGGGAATCTGAGGACCTCACTGTGAAACAAATCCTGGAAAAGGTGGACGAAGCCGAGGCCGCACCCTCCAGCCAGGGACGAATGACCCAGGTGATCACCACCACGGGCGGCCAGGAGCGCACCCTGGAAATGATCAGTTATACCAAAGACGGCACGGACAAGCAGCTTATGCGCTATATTGGCCCGGCCCGCGTCAAGGGCGAGTCCATTCTCATGCTCAATGACGGTGATGACATATGGTATTATTCACCGCGCACGGACCGGGCGCGCAAAATCGCCTCGCACGCCAAGAAGAAAAAAGTCATGGGCAGCGACTTTACCTATGAAGACATGGGCAGCGGCAATATGGCGTCGAAATACGAAGGGAATCTGATCGGCCAGGCCAAGATCGACAAAAAGATCTGTTACCATCTGGAACTGACGCCCACGCCCGAAGGCCCTTCTTACGCGAAGATTCAGATCTGGGTGGACCAGGAAACGTTTCTGACCGTGCGCGTGGATTATTGGGAAAAGGGGACAAAGCCGTACAAACGTTTGCTGCTGAGCGACATTGAGGTGATTGACGGCCGTCCCACACCCATGAAGTATGTCATGAAGAATCTCCGGGAGCACAGCGAGACGCGCATGGAGATTAAGGAGATAAAATACAACGTGGACCTGCCGGACAAGTTATTCACGGAGCGGAATTTAAAAAGACGATGAAAACGGTAGGGGCGAATCTTGTATTCGCCCCGCATCAGGGGGATCACAAAGATCGCCCCTACCTAACGTATCAAGAGAATTGCGGGGTGATGTCGTATGAAAAAGATGCTATTGATGCTTTGCGTGATACTGATCTTTCCAGGGTCTGCCCAAGCTCTCGAACTATCCGGCTATTATGAAGGCCAGGTGACCGGCTGGAAATTCGGCGACCGCCTGAATTGGCAGGCCATCAACCGTCTGCGCCTGGACCTGGAATCGGATTTGGGCAGCAATGCCTCCCTGGCCGGTAATCTGGTGGCTATGACGTACGACGGCCTTGTGCAATTCAACCTGCTCGATTTTTTGCCGGAATCCGCGGTTCGCGAATTGGAAACCTGGCTGGGGCCCGCGGTCTGGGACTCGTTCAATTACTCCTTTAACGCCACCCAGATCACGCTGGATAACGCTTTTGTGTCCTGGTATGCCGGACCGTTCAGCTTTCGCCTGGGGCGGCAGCAATTGCCCTGGGGCACCGGCTATGCCTGGAATCCCACCGATGTGTTCAACGTCAAAGACCTTTTGGAGCCCACCTATGAAAAACCGGGCCGGGATGCGCTCAAGGCCGAGTGGGGATTCGGCGAGGCGGGCGGGATTACCCTGGTATTTCTGCCGGGCGCAACCTGGCAGGACTCGACCCGCGCCGTGCGCGGCAAGATGCATGTGAGCGGGTTTGACCTCAGCCTGTCCGTGATTGACGAAGCCTATACTACCGTGGATATTTTTAATCCGAATCCGGAACAGCGGGAAACCCGGCGAATTTTCGGCGGGGACTTTGTTGGTCAGGTGTGGGAATGGGGGGTCTGGGCCGAGGGCGCCTGGCTGGACGGCCCGGGCGAGGAGGAATCCTGGCAGTTCGTGTTGGGCACGGACAACACCTTCTCCTGGCAAACCTCGCTTTTAGTCGAGTATTTTCATGATTCCGCGGGTAGTGAACGCGCGTCGGATTACTCGCTGGCCGCCTGGCTGGACCTGGTTCAGGGCGTGCGCAAAACACTGGGGCAAGACTATGTCATGCTCACGGTTTCTCATCCCGTGACCGCGCTTTGGACCGCAACCATTTCCCTGGTGATGAACATGAATGACCAATCGCTGGTCGCCGTGCCTCAGGTGGTGTATAATTTTTCGGACAACCTGGACATTACGCTCTCGGGGAATATCTTCACTGGTTCGGCGGACAGTGAGTTTGGCGCTCTCCAGGCGACCAACGGTTACCTGCGCCTGAAAGCCTATTTCTAGTGTAGTGTAACAGTAACGGCTTTACAATGAATGGCTTCGGCTTTAGGTTGGTCAACCGAAGATAAATATTCACCGCAGAGACGCGGAGGACGCAGAGATGGATTTAAACAAAATGACGGAAAAGATTATTGGATCAGCCATGGATGTTCATAAAACGCTTGGGCCAGGTTTGTTGGAATCAGCCTATGAAGAATGTCTCTGCCCTGAACTTCATCTACGGGGAATTTCCTTTAATAAACAAGTACCCCTTCCGGTTGAATATAAAGGCGTGAAACTTGATTGCGGTTATCGTCTTGATCTGCTGGTAAATAAGGCGGTAGTCATCGAGATCAAAGCAGTGAGACGGATCGAGCCTATTCACGAGGCTCAAGTGCTAACATATTTGAGACTAGGCGGTTGGCAAGTAGGGTTGCTCATTAACTTCAATGTGCCTGTGCTTAAATCCGGTGTTAAACGAATTGTTAACAACTTTAAAGAATCCTCTGCGATCTCTGCGCCTCTGCGGTGAAAAAGGTTATATAAATAAATTCCTTAATCACGAAGCGCATATTGTAAAGTTATTACTGTTACACTACACTAGGAGTCCCGCTGGTTGAATTGCCCGTTTTATTTCAAAAATCCGACCTTGCCGCGCTTCTCGCCGCTGGTTCCCTTGATAACGTAAATATAAATGCCGCTGGCCACGATTCGGCCCCTTTCATTGTTCACGTACCATACCAGGCGGTCCGTGGTGTCGTTCTTCTGGATGGTCTTGACCAGTTTGCCGTCCAGGGTGTAGAGCCGCAGGGTGGCGACCTGGTCGGGTACAAACAGGAACGTAAAGCTCTTGTTGACTGATTCATCGTATTTCAGGGGGTTGGGATAGTTGATTACGTCATCCCAGGTGGAGCGCCGGATAAAGAGGGAATTGGACACCACCGGGGTCGGCTCGCTGCTGGTATAGACCGAGAGGGTATACGAGCCCTCCTGCGCGGGATTTTGGATTTGGGCGGAAGAACTGATAATGATCGTCACCAGGTCCGAGCCCCCGGTATCGGGCACATCGACCGGCGAGGTCATGGTCAGAGTCTGTCCCGTGATCACGGGCGCCGTATTTAAAACCGTACCATTAATCAGGATATCGTTGGTTCCGATCGCAGTGGGCAGGATGAATTCCACCGGGAAATCAATAATGATCGTGCTGGTGTCGGCGAGCAGTCTGCCGTAAGCTCCCGTGTTGAACGTGATCTGGTAACGTCCGAAGGAATTGATGAACATCGGGAACAGATCGACCTGGGGTGGCGTGATCTGGGTCGTGGTGGAGGCGCTGATTTGGTAGGGATTGGAGAGCACGGACAAGGGTTCGATGCTGGTGTAGGCGCTCAACTGATACATAGCCGGGATGTTCGGATTGGCCAAGCCGAAGCCAGGGTAAAACACCACGGTGATGGTTTTGTCCAGCGCTCCCGCGTCCATGTTAATGGGCGAAGTGATCTCAATGGTCGAATTCGAAAGCTTGCGCACGCTGATGACCGGAGTGCCGTTAACCGTGATCCCGGACGCCACGGCTGTCGGGGGCATCGTGGTTTCATTCGGGAAGGTGATGATAATCTGGTTGACACCGTCCGAGAGACTGCCATTGGCCCCCAACCGGAATACCACGGTGTACTGCGCGTTCGCGAAAATAGAATCCGGCGAGACCGTCACTGTGGGCGCACTGATGTTGGAATCAGCGGTGATGGTGTAATAACCGGACAGCCAGGCCGTGGGCTCGGAATCCGTGTGGATGTCCGTCATCCAATAGGTGCCCTGTCCGGGATTATTCACACCAGCCGCGGGCAGGAAGATTACCGTGGCCAGGCCGCCGTTGGCAACTGCGACGCCCAGGGGGACCGGCACGTCCGCATTCAGTCCGGCGGTCGTGATCGCGGAGGTGGTGGCTATGCCATTGACCGTGACCGAGCCGGCCGGGATCGTGGGCGGCAGCGTCGTGCCGGCTGGGAAGAGCACTGAAACCGTGTTGCCGCCTTCCAAGCGGCCGTAATTGCCAACTTCAAAGTCAAAGGTGTATTGAGCCGGTAAGCCCCCCAGGGTAGGCGCCACTGCCACGGATACCACGTCCGTGTCGCTTGGCAAAGGCCCGGATATGTGCGTGCCGGCCGAGGCCACGAGATTGTAATTCATGGAGCCCGTGGGCTGGGCCGTGGTGCTGACGCTCATGGGATAAGTGCCCGGAATGCTGGGATTCGTAAAGATGACGGCCGGTGGTATGGCCACGGCCGTATTCACGCTGGGAATGACGTCCGAACCGCCCAGCCTGATGCTAATGGAGCGGCTTACCGCGTAGCCGGTGGCCCAGGTCACTGGCACGACGCCGATAGTAATGCCGGCAATCGGGCCCCCGGGCACTACCGTGTTATAGGGGAAGAGCAAAATAACACCGCTACGATTGGCCCGCAGCACCACGTCGGGGGTGAAATTGACC
>JAUXBQ010000258.1 GCA_030619365.1 candidate division FCPU426 bacterium
GAAAATAAAGACATATCTATGGGTCAAGATATGGCTTTGCTCAAAGACGGCTTTTTCGGGTTTTGGAATGTGTCAGGAAAACACTTCCAATTTATTGATACTGATATAATTAGAAAGAAAGATTATATTCCCTATATTTATAAGATGGGATTGATTAGGATAAATTATTACGACAGATTACTGATATTAACTACTGAAGATCAGCGAATATGGTATGTAAAATATCCTATCCGAGGTTCCAAAGCGTTTTTATACAAGTACTGGGAATCGAAAATGGAACCAATTGAAATTAAATTTGATAAGACAAAATAAATTTCGGAACTGGTGAAGTAGCAACTTAAGTAGTCCCGGGTATTGAATCATTCAATTTGGGGTGGACCCCGGGACGTTCCCCGAGTTTACCCGAGTTCATAAGAGGACGTTGAGGGACGCTGGAACAATTTGAGTATTTAATACCGTCCCCCAAAGCGAACGGGAGCAGACGTGAAAAAAAACAGCTTTGCTGCGGGATTACTTTCCTGTATCTTTCTGCCTAGCATAACCTTGGCCGTAAGCTTCGGTGAAACAGGCGATGGTGATTCCCTCATGGTACACTCAGGGAATCGACTGACTTTGGGACAGTTTGATTGTCCGGCAGATGGTTTTATCAACCGGTTTCATCTCAGAGGCGCTCCATATTCACTACCCACCGATGTCCAGGTGGCGGTTTATGACAATGCAGGGCCCAACCAACCGGGAAATCTGTTAGCCGAAAGCGCCTCCCAGTCAATGAGTGCGGGGTATAGCTGGTACACATTTGATATTCCCCTGACAGCGGTCATAGGTGGGGAGACCTACTGGCTGGCCTATAATGCGAACAATACCACGAATATAAATGCATACCACTCGGATCCCAATCCCAGCAAACTTGTCTCATGTGGTGGCCAGGCCTACGGTTCATTTCCGCCGGAAATTTCAAGCACCCCGGTAAATTACTGGGCGTACCGGTTGTGTGCATATGTAGACAGTGTGCCGACCGCCACACCTTCTATTACGCCAACACACACTCAGACGCCGACACAGACGTCGACGATGACGTGGACACACACACCGACGGTTACTCAGACACCGACCATAACGCTAACCGCAACCCAGTCGGCTACCTATACTGTCACCCCGACCGTGACCATAACACCGACCATGACAGCGACGATAACGGCGACGATGACTTTCACCTCCACAGCCACCGCGACGATCTCGCTCACCTCGACCCAAACGCCAACGCAAACAACGACGCAAACCGTGACCGCCACCTTGGAAAGCATCAACACTTTCGGGCGCGTTGTGCTCGCTTATCCCAATCCGGCTAGAGACAGGGTGAACTTTGCTTTTCAGGAAATGGGTGTGGAGGAAGTGAAGATCGAGATTTACAATATAAACGGCGAGCGCGTGGCGCAAATTCACGAGGAGCAGCCGGGGCAGACAGTGGTGTGGAAGATTGAGGATCTTGCGCCGGGGATATATATTTACCGGACGGTAATCAAGATCAACGGTGAAAAAAATGATCTTGGCCTAAACAAAATCGCCGTTATCCGCTGATCGTCTATTCAGCCGGCATTTTTCTCCTTCTAAACCCGTGGGGGAAGGGGGACGTTGTGGAGTTACCCCGTTTTCACAGACACAAGAGAAGGGCAGTTCAACTCAAATTGTGCAGGGGCCAAGTACCCCAACATTACATAAGTACTTATTTCATGATGCGTGATGCGGGACACCGGTGAAAGAGTAACTTAAGAAGTCCCGGGCACTGAATCATTCAATCAATTCTCCTTAAATGGCCGCAGGAGATTTTGCCATAAGGAATTCATATTTCGAGGCGGAAGAATTAATGGAGAATGCTAGCCAAATTACCCCCTCCCCCAACCCCTCCCACGAGGGGAGGGGAGAAAAGATCAAGACCTCCCTCTATCGTGCGGGGGGAGAAATCAATTGGCAACCTTGGATGCTTCCCCTGCTCACACTGTTGGGGCTGGGACTGCGGCTCTTCCGGCTGGATTTTCGCTCCCTGTGGCTGGACGAGGCCTATAGCCTGAAACTCGCGTCCGCGGACCTGAGCGGCATCCTCAGCGGCGCGGCCATGGACATTCATCCGCCGCTGTACCACCTGATTCTGGCTGGCTGGATTCGGTTGCTGGGAACCAGCGAGTTCGCCCTGCGCGCCTTGCCGGCCCTGCTCGGCGCGTTGCTCATTCCCCTGGTGTTTAAACTCGCCGCTGACTGGGCCGGCCGCCGGGCCGCCTGGTGGACCGCGGGACTGGTGACCGTCTCTCCCTATTTTATCGAAATATCCCGGACCGGGCGCATGGCCAGTTTACTGGTCTTGCTCTGCGCCGGGTCCGTATTTTATTACTGGCGTTTTTTGCACAGCGGCCTTCGCCGCCACGCCTGGGGGTACTGGTTCTTCACCCTGGCGGCGTTCTACACCCATTATTTCGCTTTTCTGGTTTTTCTCGCGCAGCATTTATTCGTCTTTATGGGCATCGGCAAACTCAAGCTGACCAGGGAAATACGCAAGACCTGGATGCTCCTGCAGATGTTTTTATTGGTAGGTTTTGCCCCCTGGCTTCCGAATTTTTGGGACCATTTGAGCCGGGGCGGGCCATCCTGGCGGGGCGTGGGCGCATCCTGGTGGGAGCCGTTGCATTCGGTCTATGCTTTCCTGTTGGGCACGGCCTGCTGGACCCTGACCAATAAAATTCTGGCTTTGAGCTTCCTGGGCGCGGCCGGCCTGGTCGTAGCCGGCGCCTGTTGGCGTCAAGGGGCTGCCTGTTTTCAACAGATGGCGCCCCGGGTGTGGGGATGGCTGCTTACCCTGCTGGTTGTGCCCCTAACCGTGGTCTGGGTTTATTCCCTGAACAAAATCAACGTGTTCGACGATCGTTACCTGAGCATTTCGGCCTTGCCCGTGTTCATCGTGGCCGGCAGCCTGGTCGCGCGCTTGCCGAAGTTCCGTCGGTTACTGGCCGCGCTCCTGGTCATGGCGGGCTTTGCCGTGCCTCTCTGGAACCAGTATTTTGTGTACGGGTATTATGACAATTGGCGGGAACTGGCCGTGCAGATCAAGGCCGAGGCCCGGGCCAGTGACCTGATTGCCGTATATCCGTCCTGGAACGAAACGCCCCTGGATTACTACCTGAAACAGGAGTTCGTGATCCAGGGCCTGCCCGGAACCTATCATCCCTTGTCCGGTAATACTGACCTTTATTTTCACATTGACCGTGAAAGCGTGCATCAACTACAATCGATCTTTTCCGCCCGGCCGCGGGTGTGGCTGGTCCTGGTGAATCCCGGGGAAACGCAAGACATCATCCGGGAGTGGCTTTTGCAGGAATAC
>JAUXBQ010000045.1 GCA_030619365.1 candidate division FCPU426 bacterium
CCGCGCCCACCCCACCCGGCCGCTCAAGAAATTCGTGGAACTGGCTTACCGCTTTGAAGTGCGGCGCGGGAAAGAGCGGGGGACCTACCCACTGAAACTCTACATGGATTCCCGCTGGCCCGTGCTCATGACCAGGCAGTACGGCGGTTACTCGTCCTACCCCGTGAACAAGGCGGACGTCAACTTTTCACCGTTCTTACATTTTTTCCAGGTGCGGCGCGGGAAATTGGCGATTCTGATTGTGGAAGCCGAACCGCGCCAGGGTCTGGGCGCCCACGTAGCGGACTTGTTCAACCGCCGGCAGGACACGCTGCTGTGGCAGGGCGAAGGGCTGGAGTTTACCTCGCCCGGTCCTGGGGGCGGGGCGCCGCGCAAAGTCAGGCGGGAGCTGACCGCGGAAATCCAGCCCGCGGAAGTGAAAATGCTGCTGGTCAAGGAACCGGTTACCTGGAATATTCTCAGCCAGGAAGAAAGCCTGCAGCCTGACAAGATTTTCCTGCTGGAATCCGTCGAAGGCTCCTGGATGGGTTCGCCCGTTGAAAACGAAGATTGATAAACCGGTTTTTCATTTCCGCAGTGCTGGGCGGATTTCCGCCAAAAGCGTTTAAAGTAAAGGACGTTTTTCCGGATTTTCCACGGGTCCATAAAATCTCCCTGTTCATCCAGCCCGCAATATTCTCTTATTTTATGAATAAAATCCGGGAAATCATTGCTTTCCGCGGCGCCTGCGGAAAAAATCGAGGAATTATTGATTAATTACTTGATTTCGGGGATTAAATAGTGTTTCATGGGAGGCAGAATCGGCAAATAGGTCTATTTTGAAAGGTTAAAACTTAATGGCCAATAAAAAGCGTGGTTTTTTTATAACGCTCGAAGGGCCGGATGGATCTGGGAAGAGCACTCAATTTAAACTTTTGGTTGCCCGTTTAAAGCACGAAGGATTGCAGGTCACGGCTACCCGGGAGCCGGGGGGACATCCCTTGGCCGAGAAAATCCGGGTTCTTCTTTTGGGGAAAGAGGAATCACCCCCAGGACCGGAAGCTGAACTTCTGCTTTTCCTAGCCGCCCGGGCTCAGCACGTCCGCGACCTGATTCAACCGGCTCTGTCCCAAGGACACATCGTGGTCTGTGAGCGATTCAGCGATTCCACCTACGCCTATCAGGTCGGGGGGCGAGGGTTGCCCGCGGCGTTCGTGCGCAGCGCCAACCGCTTTGCCACCGGCGGGCTCAAGCCCGATCTCACCCTGCTATACGATCTTCCGCCGGCCACCGGATTGCGCCGCGCGTACCGCGCCAAGCAAGGCCATGACCGGATGGAATCCGCGGCCCGGTCCTTTCAGACCGGCGTGCGGAAAGGGTATCGCCAACTGGCCGCGTGGGAGCCGCAACGCATTAAAATTTTACGTGGTGACCACCCGCGGGCAACGGTCACCGCCCAGACCTGGAAACGGGTGAAGGAAAAAATGCCTCGCATACGGAAGCAATGTCATGTTGTTTAAGGATATCCAGGGCCAGGATCAGGCTGTGGCGTACCTGACGCGGTGCGTGGCGCAGGCGCGGGTTCCACACGCGCTGCTGTTTACCGGCCCGGAGGGCGTGGGCAAGCGCGCCACCGCGCTGGCGTTGGCCCAGGCGCTGAATTGCCAGGCGTCCCGGGAGGGCGAGGCGTGCGGCGTTTGCTCCGCCTGCCGGAAAGTGGAGCGCGGGGCGCACGCGGACGTGCGGCTGTTGGAGCCCGAGGGCCAGAGTTTGAAAATTGACCAGATCCGCGAACACCTGCAGCGCGGCGTGATGCTCAAGGCCATGGAGGGCCGGACCAAGGTTTACCTGCTGGATCCGGCGGACGCCCTGACCCCGGAAGCGGCCAACAGCCTGCTCAAAGTATTGGAAGAACCGCCCGCGGACGTGGTGATCGTTTTAATCACCACCCAGCCGTTTGGCCTGTTTCCGACCATACGCTCCCGCTGCCAGGAAGTACGTTTTCACGCGCTGTCCATGCCGGCCATGACCGCCTGGCTGGAAAACCGGCAGGCGCTCGCGCCTGAGATGGCCAAAACCCTGGCGCGCCTGTCCGGTGGCCGCCCGGCCGAGGCCCTGCGCCTCGCCGACCCGGAGGTTCAGGCCTTGCGCGCGCAAGCCATCGAGATCGTGCGGCAGGCCTCCCCGGGAGAGTGGCCGGCCGCGGCCCTGCGGCTGGGCGAACTGCAAGCCGAACTGCCGGAGGTATTGACGTTTATTTTAACCTGGTACCGGGATCAGCTGATTCTGGTCAGCGGCGGGGACCGGGAACTCCTCATGAACCGTGACCGGTTGAGTGACCTGGCAGCGGACAGCCGGCGGGAAACCCCCGAGACGCTGCAGGAAAAATGCCGGGCCGTGCTCAAAGCGCAGGAGCAGATCCGGAGGAATGTGAATATTCAGCTGGTACTGGAGAACGTGTTTATGCAACTGGGATCATCCCGGACCGGGACCATCGGCACGGGAAGGGTGTAAGGCTGAGTTAAATTGCAGCGGCCGCCCGCGCGGCGGCCGAGAGTTGAGGTGAAGGCAATGCCGGAAGTGGTCGGAATTCAATTTATCAAGGGGGGCGGCGTGTTTTATTACCGCGCCCCGTCGGAACAACTGGCGCTCGACAGCCTGTGCGTGGTGGAGAGCGAGCACGGTATGCAGATGGCGCGGGTGGTGCGCGGGCAGCGATCCCTGTCCGAGGACCGGACCCGGGGCGGGCTGCACAACGTCCTGCGGGCGGCCTCGCCGCGCGATCAGGAACAATACAAAAAAAATGAGCGGCGGGAGCAGGACGCCTACCGCCTGTGCCGGCGGAAAGTCCTGGAAAAAAATCTTCAGATGAAACTGGTGGACGTCAATTTCACCCTGGACGGGCGGAAAGCGGTTTTCTTTTTTACGGCCGAGAACCGGGTGGATTTCCGGGAATTGGTTAAGGAACTGGCGCACGCCCTGAAGCTCAAAATCGAAATGCGGCAGATCGGCGTCCGGGACGAGGCCCGGCGTCTCGGCGGCGTGGGGTGTTGCGGCCGGCCACTCTGTTGCAGCACGTTCCTAAAGGATTTTTCCTCGGTCTCGATCCGCATGGCCAAGGAGCAAAACCTGTCGCTTAATCCCACCAAAGTTTCGGGATTGTGCGGCCGTCTCATGTGTTGCCTGGCGTACGAATACGACGGGACCCTGGCCAAGAGCAAGCGCAGGCGGCATGACGAAAAACCAGCCCACAAAGGGCAGGCCGCGAAATCCGCGGCCAAGTCCCAACCAGCTTGTAAATCCTGTCCAGAACCCTGCGGACCGCCAGAGGGCGCACCCGCCGCCCCAGCGGGAGCATCCGCCCCCCAAGCCTGCGAACCGCAGGCGGGCGCACCCGCGCCGGGCACGAACGCCGCCTTGCCGGCCGAGCAGCCTGGGAACGCCTCGCAAGCGGGAGCATCCGCCCCGCAACGGGGGGCGAATGCCCCGCAAGAGGGCGCGCGGCCAAGCCAGCCGGGGCAGGGGCAACCGGGGCAGGGGCATTTTCAGCGCAAGGACAATAAATTCCGGCACAAACATCCGAAACGACGGCAATAGGAGGACGTGCTTTTGTCTTCACGGAAACCATATTACCTGACCACGGCCATCACCTACGCCAATTCCAAGCCGCATATCGGGCACGCCTACGAAGAGATCGCCACGGACGTGCTCGCGCGCTGGAAGCGCGCCACCGGCCACGATGTGCAATTCGTCACCGGTTCGGACGAACACTCTGCCAACGTGGAAACCAAGGCCAAGGAGCTGGGGCAGAGCCCGGCCGAGTACTGCGAGCACATGGCGGGCGTCTTCCAGGACACCTGGCAAGCCCTGGGCATTTCCTATGACCGTTTCATCCGCACCTCGGAGCCGGTTCATCACGCCGCTTCCCGGGAAATGGTGAGGCGGGCGACCCGGTCCGGAGACGTGTACAAAGGCCGGTATGAAGGCTGGTACTGCAACTCCTGCGAAAACTATTACGTGGAGACCGATCTCAAGGACGGCCAATGCCCGGTGCACGGGATCAAACCCGTGTGGCTTTCGGAGGAAAACTATTTTTTCAAGCTCTCGCGCTATGCCCCCCGGCTGCTGGAGCACATCGAGACGCATCCGGAATTCATCCAGCCCGAATCCCGCCGCAAGGAAGTCATGAATATCATCCGCGGCGGGCTCAAAGACTTGTCCATTTCCCGGGCCGGCACCCAGTGGGGCATTCCGTTTCCCGACGACGCCACTCACATCATCTACGTGTGGTTTGACGCGCTGATCAATTACATCTCGGCGCTCGGGTTCCCGGATGACATGCAGAAGTTCGAGCGCTACTGGCCGGCGGACGTGCATGTCATCGGCAAGGATATCACGCGTTTTCACTGCATCATCTGGCCGGCCATGCTGATGTCGGCCCAGCTGCCGCTGCCCCGGCGGGTATTCGGTCACGGCTTTATTTATCTTAAGGGGGAGAAAATTTCCAAGACGAAAGGTAACGTGCTGGATCCCCTGGACATGGTGAAGGCCTACGGCCTGGATCCCTTCCGCTACGTGCTCCTGGCCGCGAATAATTTTTCCGGCGATGGGGAGTTTTCCGAGGAGGAAATGGTAGAGCGCTACAACAGCGACCTGGCCAATGACATGGGCAACCTGCTTAACCGCACGCTGACCATGGTGGAAAAGTATTGCCAGGGCCGCGTGCCCGCGGCCGGGTCTATAACAGTGGCTGTGGACGAGGCCCTGCCGGCCCAGGCGGCCCGGCTGTTCCCGGCTTTTCAGGAGGCCATGGAGCAATTGAATTTTTCCGGCGCGCTGTCCCTGGTCTGGGACCTGGTGAAGCGCGCCAACAAATACATCGAGGAAGCCGCGCCCTGGTCTTTGGCCAAGCAGGGCGAACAAGACCGCTTGAACCGGGTCATGCTGAACCTGCTGGAAAGCTTGCGGCTGGTGGCCGGGTATATCCAGGCCTTTATGCCGGAAACCACGCCGCGCATCCTGGCGCAACTCGGGGATCCGGACCCCGGGCGCCGGGTCTCCTTTCCCGCGGAAGCGGAGTGGGGGCGCCTGGCCGTGGGCCAGGCCATCGCCAAAACCGGCCCGCTGTTTCCCCGCTGGGAGAAGGCAGCCAAGTGAGCACCCGGATCAGCGGCCAGGCGCGCGGGGATTGAACGTTAATGGATTTAATTGACACGCACGTTCATTTGGAGGACGAAGCGTTTGACCCGGACCGGGTGGCCGTGATTGAGCAGGCGGGCGCGGTTGGCGTGAAAACCATGATCAACGCCGGGTCCACGCCCACGGCCAACTGCGCGGCCCAGTTGCTGACAAAAGAATTTCCCGGCCTCTTTGCCGCCGCGGGAGTGCATCCCCACGAATTCCCGGACCTGGGCGTGGAAAAATTGGCGGACCTCCCCGGCCAGTTGTGCCAGGAAAAGGTCGTGGCCCTGGGGGAGATCGGGCTGGACTATCATGTGTTTCCGGATTACCCGCCGCCTCATCCCGAGGCGCAGCAGGCCGCTTATCGTAGCCAACTGCGGTTGGCGCGTATTTTTGAATTACCGCTGATCATCCACGTGCGCGAAGCCCAGGCGGACGCCCTGCGGCTGTTGCGGGAGCAGGGCCCTTTTCCCAACGCCGGGGTGTTTCACTGCTACGCGGGCGGGACGGAATTTCTGGCGGAATGCCTGGAGCTGGGCTTCTATATCGGCGTGGGGGGGCCCGTAACCTATCCCAAGGCGGACGCGCTCCGGGCCGCGCTGCGCCAGGCGCCCGCGGACCGGCTGCTGCTGGAAACGGACGCGCCCTACTTGCCCCCGCAGACGCGAAGGGGAAAGCGCAATGAACCGGCCGCAATTCGGGAAGTGGCCGAGGCCGTGGCCGCGCTGCGCGGCATGTCGCCGGACACCCTGGCCGCGCAGACCAGTGAGAACGCCCGGCGTTTGTTTAAGCTTAACCCGTTCGATTCCGGCTGCTTTACTTATGCGATTAAAGACCGGTTATACGTGAATTTAACCAACCGCTGTTCGTCGGACTGTACTTTCTGTCCCCGCCGGGTCAGCCGGCGCGTGCAGGAATTTGACCTGACTTTGCAACGGGAGCCCCTGGCGCGGGAGCTCATCACGGCGATCGGCGATCCGAAGGCTTTCCGAGAAATCGTGTTTTGCGGTTTCGGCGAGCCACTGCTGCGCCTGCCCACGTTACTGGACGTGGCCCGCGCAGTGAAGGCGCGGGGCGGGAGGGTCCGGGTGGACACCAACGGGCAGGCCGCGCTGATCCACGGCCGGGATATACTCCCGGACTGCGAGGGCTTGGTCGACGAGTGGTCCGTCTCGCTGAATACCGCGGACCCGGAGCAATACCAGCGGATCGTGCGCCCGGCCGGGGGGGCATCCGCCCCCCAAGCTGGCCGGGAGGTGCACGCCGGGGTAATCACCTTCATTCAACAGGCCGTGCAGCGCGGCTTCCGGGTCACGGTGACGGCCGTGGAATTGCCCGAAATCGACGCGCGGGCCTTGCCACAGCGCGCAGCGCAACTGGGCGCACACTACCGGGGGCGCGTACCGCAGCGCCTGGGAGAACCGGAGGACTAAAACGGTCGCCACAGTGGTGAGAACGGAAAACTGGAAAAAGAGAAATAAAAAGCAAAAGGCAACAAGCGAAAGTCGAGAGGCGAGAGGCGAAAAGATCAAGGAGGCAGGAACCCATGGCAAAATCTTTTCTTAGGCAAGTGATCAAGCAGAAGCAGGCCGAAGTGGAGAAGGCAAAAAAAACGATGCCTTTCGAAAAGCTGCTCCAGATCGTCCTGACCCGGCCGCCGGTCAGGAATTACCGGGAGGCGATCTTCAACGCGCAGCGCATCGGCGTCATTGCCGAGATCAAGAAAAAAGTCCCCGGCACGCCTTCCTGGAAACCCAGGATTCAGCTGGAAAAACTGGTCAAGGCCTACGAAAACGGCGGGGCCCTGGGCTTGTCGGTGGTCACCGACGCCCGTCACTTCGGGGGGAAACTTTCGCTGATCGAGGAAGTGAAGCGGATTACCCATCTCCCGGTCCTGCGCAAGGATTTTATCGTCGACCCGTATCAAATTTACGAATCGCGGGCCGCGCAGGCCGACGCGGTGCTCATTCTGGCCGAGGCCGTGCCGAACAAACAGCTGCCGCGCCTGGTGCAACTCACCACCGGCCTGGGCATGACGCCGGTGGTGGAGGTGCACGCCGCCCCGGACGTGAAACGCGCCCTGCGGGCCGGCGCGGACGTCATTCTGATCAACAACCGGGATATGAATTCGCTCAAGGTCAATATGCAGACCGTGGACCGGCTGGCCAAAATGGTCCCGCGGGACAACCTGGTCATTGCCGCCAGTGGTTATCAAGCGGCGGGCGAGGTGGCGGCCATTACCTCGAACCGGGTGCGCTGCGTCTTAATCGGACGCTCGCTCATCAGCCATAAAAAGCCGGAGCAGTTTCTGCAGGAGATCATAAGCGACGCGGAAAAACTATGATCCGAATCAAGATCTGCGGGATCACGCGGGCGTCCGACGCTCGCGTGGCCGTGGACCTGGGCGCGGACGCGGTGGGTTTGATCTTCGCGCCCTCGCAGCGCCGGGTTAGTCCCCGACAGGCGCGCGCTATTTTAGCCGTCGTGCCGCCACACGTCTTGAGCGTGGGCGTATTTGTGAATCAATCCCCAGTCCTGATCCGTTCCCTGGTCGCTGAGCTCGGACTGGACCGGATTCAATTGCACGGGGGGGAGGCGCCCGGGATGATCCGGAATTTTCCGGCCCGGCGCGTCATTTACGCGGTGCGGCCCAAGGCGGGCAGCGCTTGGCCCCTACGCGATCCCCGGCCCGCGGCCGGCGCGCTCCTGGTGGACGCTTATGTACCGGGCGCCTTCGGCGGGACGGGACGACTGGCCAATTGGGCTTACGCGCGGCACTTGAAAAAATTCGGCAAGCCCGTAATCCTGTCCGGCGGGTTGAATCCGCGGAACGTGGGCGAGGCCATGCGCCGTGTGAACCCGGACATGGTGGACGTCTCCTCGGGCGTGGAATCCCGGCCGGGCATAAAAAGCCGGTCCGCCCTGCGGGCGTTTATTCAGGCCGTGCGCCGGGCGGATCACCGGCCCTAACGGCCACCGGACGAAAAACAGGAAGGAAGCATTATGGCAAGCAATCATTCAGGCTGGTTCGGAGCCTACGGCGGGTGCTTTGCGCCCGAGGTGCTGGTGCCCGCGGTGGAGGAACTTAAAGCGGCTTATCGCCAGGCCCGGCGCGACCGCGCCTTTCGGCGCGAGTTGGACGAGAACCTGCGAAATTACGCCGGCCGGCCGACGCCCCTGGATTTTGCCGCCCGGCTGACCAAGGCCTGGGCCGGCGCGCGCGTTTTCCTCAAGCGCGAGGATCTCAACCATACCGGCTCCCACAAGTTAAACAATTGCCTGGGCCAGATTTTACTGGCCCGGCGCATGGGCAAGCGCCGCATTATCGCCGAGACCGGCGCCGGCCAGCACGGCGTGGCCGCGGCCACGGTCTGCGCCCGCTTTGGACTGCCGTGCCGGGTGTACATGGGCACCGAAGACATGCAGCGCCAGGCCCTGAACGTTCACCGCATGCGGCTGCTGGGCGCGGAGGTGGTGGCCGTGGATTCGGGCTCGCGCACCTTGAAGGACGCCATGAACGAAGCCATCCGCGACTGGATTACCAACGTGCGGACCACGTATTACCTGCTGGGGAGCGTGGCGGGCTTTGATCCCTATCCGACCCTGGTCCGGGATTTCCAGACCGTCATCGGCCGGGAGACCCGGCGGCAAATATTGCAGAGAGCCGGGCGTCTGCCGGACGCGGTAGTGGCCTGCGTGGGGGGCGGCAGCAATGCCATAGGCATCTTCTCCGCGTTTATCAGGGATAAGCGGGTCCGGCTTATCGGCGTGGAAGCAGGCGGCTTGGGCCTGGCTAGTGGCAGGCACGCCGCGCCGCTGCAGCGGGGAAGGGTCGGCGTGCTGCATGGCAGCCGCAGTTATATTATGCAAGACCAGCACGGACAGATTCTGAGTACGCACTCCATTGCCGCCGGATTGGATTATCCCGGCGTGGGCCCGGAGCTGTCACACCTTAAGGACAGCGGGCGGGCCTGGTTTACCGCCATCAACGATGACCAGGCGCTGGCCGCGCAAAAGGAAATGTCTTGCCAGGAAGGAATCATCCCGGCCCTGGAAAGCGCGCACGCCGTGGCGTACGCCCGGAAGCTGGCCCGTGACCTGGGCAAAGGGAAAATTATGGTCATTAATGTTTCGGGCCGGGGCGACAAGGACCTGAAACCCGGAGACCCGGCATGAGCGCGCGCCTGGCCAGCCGGTTTTTGAAAGAGCGCGCCGCGGGGCGCAAGCTATTCGTGCCTTTTCTCACGGCCGGCGACCGGGGCCTAAGCTTCACGCGCCGGGCCGTGTTGCGCCTGGCCGGGCTGGGCGTGGATGCGATAGAACTGGGCGTACCGTTCTCCGATCCCCTGGCAGATGGAAAAGCGATCCAGGCTTCTTCACAGCGCGCCTTGCAGCGGGGTACCACGCTCACGGGGATTCTGAAACTCATTAAACAATTGCGCCGGGATACCAACGTGCCGCTCCTGCTCATGGGGTATTTAAATCCTTTTTTGCATCCCACGCCCTTGCACAATATTGCGGCCGCGGCCCGGGCTGGAGCGGATGGGTTTATTGTCCCGGACCTGCCGCCCGAAGAGGCCCACGACTGGATTCGCCAGTGCCGGGCCTGGGATGTGGATACAATTTTCCTGGCCACGCCCACCAGCACCCCGCAGCGGTTGCAGGCCATTGCCCGCCTTTCCACTGGTTACATCTATTATGTTTCCGTAACCGGCACCACCGGAACCCGGCAACATCTGCCCACTGACCTTCAAGCTGCGGTGGGGCGGATACGGCAGGTTTCGCCTTTACCGGTCTTGGTCGGCTTCGGCATTTCAAATCCCGAACAGGCCGGGCGCACGGCGAGGGCGGCTGACGGCGTGATCGTGGGCAGCGCCCTGGTTAAGACTCTGGCCGGCCGTGTCACGGACGCCCAGGCACTGGGGAAATTGTCTAAATTGGCCGGCGCCATGCTAAAAGCCGTAAAAAAGCGCTAGAAAAAACGCAAAAAGCTGTTAAAATATAAGGTTCCGGGTAAATTCTGCCTTTTTTTAGTGGAAATGCCGGAAAAAGGTTATTTCTTGCGGCCGGCAGGCGCGTTTAATGCGTAATGTTGGCCGAATGGATCAGGATGGACCATGGACTGGTTTCGTAAGCCGAAATATATGACGGTCAGGGTGAAAAAGGAAAAAAAAGCGGGTATCCCGGAGAACCTGGTTACCCGCTGCCCCTCCTGTGCCGAGATCATATTCAACAAGGAAATCGCGGCCGCGCTCAAGACCTGCCCCAAGTGCAACCATCATTTCCAGATGTCCGCCTGGGAGCGCCTGCGCCTGCTGGCGGATAATGGCGTCTTTATCGAACAGACCTCCGGGAAAATTCAGGCCGGGGATCCCCTGGAATTTCCCGGCTATGCGGACAAATTGGCCAAGGGCCGCAAGAAGACCAAGCTGCAAGACGCCATCCTGGCCGGCATCTGCGCCATTGACGGCACAAAAACCGCGCTGGCTATCACGGATTTTGGATTCATGGGCGGATCCATGGGCGCGGTCATGGGCGAGGAAATCGCCCGTCTTATCGAACGGGCCATTGTTGACCGCCTGCCGGTGGTGATTGTATCCGCCTCAGGCGGCGGCGCGCGCATGCAAGAGGGCATCATCTCGCTCATGCAAATGGCCAAGACCTCGGCCGCGCTCTCGCGCCTGGACGAGGCCAAGTTACTCTACATCTCGGTGCTGACCGATCCCACGGGCGGCGGCGTCACGGCCAGCTTTGCCATGCTGGGCGACCTGATCATTGCCGAGCCCAACGCCCTGATTATGTTCGCCGGACCCCGCGTCATTGAACAAACCATCCGGCAGCACCTGCCCAAGCGGTTCCAACGCGCCGAGTTTCTGTTGGAGCATGGCATGCTGGACATGATCGTGCAACGGCAGCAACTCCGCGAAACCCTCGGCCAGCTCCTGCGCATCTCTTCTTCATGAATGAATCCCAGGCCCAAAGCGCGCTCTCGCGCTTGACGGTCCGGGCCATCCAGCCCGGATTGCAACGGTCCGGTATTCTGCTTGAAGAGCTCGAACGCCCTGACCTTGGCTTTCCCACCATCCACATTACCGGCACCAATGGCAAGGGGTCTGTGGCGGCCTTTTTGTCCGCCGCGCTGGTCCGGGCCGGGTATTGTGTGGGCCGCTTTACCTCACCGCACTTAAGTCATGAACAAGAGCGCATGGTTGTCAACGGGAAGCCCGTGACCGAGCGCGCGTTCAGCGCGGCCGTTTCCCGGCTGGTCCCGGCCTTGCGCAAGTTGCGGCAACAGGGCGACCCGGCCACCACGTTTGAGGCCTGGAGCGTGTTGGCAGCGGACCTGTTCCGTGCGAAGAAAGTGGACCTGGCCATCGTGGAAGTCGGCATGGGCGGGCGCCTGGACGCCACCACCGCCTGGAACAAACGGTTCTTGACGATCCTGACCAACATCGCGCTGGAGCATACGGCTTATCTGGGCAAAACCAAGCTGAGTATTCTCCGGGAAAAGCTCGGCATTGCGCAACGCGGGGTGCCATTGGTATCAGGGGAAGCAGACCCCGCGCTGCGTAAATTTATGCAGCAGTGGTGCCGCAATCACAAGGTGCCGCTATATTTTTCAGGTAAGGGCAAACAGGATGCGGTCCAGATCAAGGCGTGGCGTCCGAAGGGAATTGGCGGGCAGTTGTTAGTGAAAACCCGGAAGGGGAAACTGGACCTCCGCGTGGGATTGTCCGGCGCGTTTCAGGCGAGCAACGCGGCCCTGGCAGTATTGGCCCTGGAGCAACTCAGTGAACTTGGTTTTCCGGTTTCAGCCATTACCCTGCGCGAAGGGTTTCGGACTGTGCAATGGCCCGGCCGTTTGGAAACGGTCAGCCACAGACCGCAGGTGATTTTGGACGGCGCGCACAATGTTGCGGCCGTGTCCGCGGCCACAGAGCAATGGCAAAAGGCCAAGCGCAAGATTGACCTGGTGGTTGGCATTATGGCTGACAAGGATGTGCGGGAAATGGTCAAAGCCCTGTCCCGGATCAGTCGGCAAGTGTGGACCATCACAGCGCCGGACCCGCGCGGCGTGCCTGCCCAGGAATTAGCCACGTTGTTTAAGAAGCAGGGGATAGACGCACAATCTTGCAAGACCATCCGCTCCGCGCTTCAGCAAGCCCTCGCCGTGGCCGGGCCCAAAGGCACCGTACTCGTGACCGGTTCTTTATATAATGTAGAACCAGCCCGGAAAGCCCTCAAGTTCTGATCCTCGCGCTATTTTTTCGCAATTATCCCGCCAGAATCCTGTCTAATGCTCTGAACGCTTTTAAAGGAAAGCTATGGAGTGCCAAGCATATGTTTATAAGGCGCCAAAATGGCACCTTATAAACATGTATTGACAATGGAGGGAGTGTATAATATAATAAACAAAAGGTATAAAATATTAATCATTATGAATAATATATTAAACAATGCTGGAGAAGGTCAATGAGAAGAAATAAAAACGACAACCTGTTTCAATCTTCCAACGCCCTTAAGGTTCTGGCTTATCTGATTGATCGCCCGAGTCAGGACGCTCTGCCGGGCGAGATTTTGAAGCATACCGCCTTAAGCCGGGTAGGAATCTATCTGGCGTTGAAGCAACTTATGGAAAACAGACTCATTAAAAAGCAACAGCGTGGCCGTTTTGTGACGTATACGGCGGACCACGATAATCCGATCGTCAAACAGTACAAGATCATGACCAACATCAGGCAACTGGCGCCAATGCTGGAGCGGCTACAGGCGCTCGCTAAAAAAATCGTGCTTTTTGGCAGCGCCAGCCGTGGTGAGGACTATCCTGATAGTGATATCGACCTCTTCGTCCTCTCCCAGGATCCGGAGGGGGCGGCCAACCTGCTGTCAACCGTGAAGAGCAAACGCAAAATCCACGAAGTCATTCAGACGCCGAGCGGATTTGCCGATTTGATAGAAAAAAATCCGACATTCGGCCAGGAAATAGAACGCGGGATTATTTTGTGGGAGGGAAAAACATGAGCAGAAATGCCTTTGCAGAGTGCCTGAAGCGCGGAAAGCTCAAGCCTTTTTCCCGCGGGAAGGCGCTGGCTCCCAAGGAAGTGGAAACCGCGGCCACTGATTTGGAAAGGGCGGAAAAGACGTTTAACGACGGGGACTACAAGTGGGCGACCATCCAGTTGTATTATGCCATGTTTCATAGCGCCAGAAGCCTGCTCTATGCCAAAGGTTTGAGAGAACACAGTCATTATTGCCTGGCCCAGGCCATTCGCGTGCTTTACGTCGAAACCAAACAAACACCGCTGCTTTTGATCGAGGGACTGGAGCAGGCGAAGCACTTGCGCGAAGACGCGGATTATTATAATCGCTGGTCCCAGGCTGGATGCGAAAAGCTGTTAAAAACAGGGCGGGAATTCTATGAGCACGCTAAAAAGCTGGTTAAAAAAGACTGAGTTCTCAAACGCGCAGGTTAAAACCCACCGTGTCTCCCAAACTTGAGGTCACAATTTGTGACCTCAAGTTTGAAAACACCTCAAAACCAGGCATAAATAAAAATATTCTCCACACTACAATTGTCATTCCCGCGAAAGCGGGAATCCAGGGCATTAAAGAAGCCTCCAATTTTTCTGAACCTTGCACCCTACGTGGTGCATGGCAATCTATTTCCTTGCCTATTAAAAGCGGTAGTAATAATATATGTAGTAATTTCCTGATTTTATGCCGTGTGCGCCGCTCACCTGTTCAATTGTTCCATTTCACAGGAGGATGAATATGATGAAAAAAACGATCGTTTCGATGTTTCTAGCAGGAATGCTCCTGCTGCCCGCACTATCATTTTCAGGCTCGATTGAAAGCGTGCCGCTGGAGTTTGAGTTTATGGGGGTCAAAATCTACACATTGGACGACACCTTGCCAAAAGAGTATTCGTCGATCTCCCTTTTGGCCGCGGACGGTAAATATTTTGATTCCCTACTACGGGAAATTTCCGAGGAAACCCGGAAAATGAAGGGCAACGCGCTTATTATTCTGAGCGTGGAAAAGGTCGGACAGGAGTATTTTGTATTCGCGAA
>JAUXBQ010000143.1 GCA_030619365.1 candidate division FCPU426 bacterium
AAATTGTTTAGAATTTGAGCCACATTCGAGTCATCAACTTGTTCCATCTTCATTATTTTATCTAAATAAACAACCAGTCTAGCCTTATCATCAGGCGGCCAACGCTCAATCTTTGCCAAAACACCGGCAATCTGCTGAATATTTGAAAAATTTACACAGGAATTAAAAAGAACGCCAATGATCGCAATATCCATTTGAAGGACTTTTTCCGCGATATTTTGTTTTGCAGTTTCATCCGTAATTTTGTATTTTTCTAATAAATCATTTAGTTGTTGCTTGCGCGCTCCAAGTTGAAAGGACGAATATTCAGGAGCTTTAGTGTCCGACACTTTTTCTTGCATTTGACTATTCTTTTCATTTATACCCTGCGGGGCTTGCATTTCACTAAGATAAATCTGCGGCCATTGAAATTTAATTTCCGGCCAAGCTTGAGAGGTTCCCGCCAATTCCTGCCAGAGTATTTCAATCGGCAATGCAAATCTGATCCGGCCTACTTGCTCCAGCCAATCAATTTCAAACAGAATATTTCCCAATTTTTTAATCCCGCTCCCGGCCAAAGCGCTAATTGTGCTGAAGACTGAGGCAATCCGGTCAGGCAGCGCTTTAAGCCGCGGCTTTAGTCCCAAGGCCATGCGGGTCGTCCACCAAAGCGCGGCATATAAGCCGATCAATCGCATTAAGGGCAAATCAGCCAGGGTCGCCCGGGGCATTTTTTCTAATTTTGCCAGTACGCTTTTAGCTTTATTGGGTTCGACAAACGCGATATTTTCTTTTAAAAATTCAGCCCGGCGGAGGATATCCCCGGATTTTAAAGGACTTTTCTGTTTTTGTCCCCAGGCCACGGTCAACAGGTCCTGCTGGTTGCTCAGTTCCACGGGGAAGCTTAAAATATTTTTTGCGTAAACCTTAATGTTTTGGGAACGGACATTTACGGCCTCGCTGTGCGCCGGATAATCAGCAAGAGTTTCATCCACCAAGCGCTGCAGATCCTGGCCGATCTTGTTCCGTAAATAATAATGAATCACGGTTTTAACTTGTAAAAACAAGTCCACCAAATAGGCAAAACGCCGCTCCTTTTGATTAAGTTCCGTGACCTCATCCGGGATTCTATTGGGGTCCGCCAATTTGGGCAAATATGATTCCAGGGCGAAAATTCGCTGGTCCTGGGAGAGGAGCTTTTCCAGAGGCGTACTTTGGTTTTGGAGCAGGGAAAAATAGGGGTTCACCAAATCCTGCTTGGTGAGCCGCGGTTTCACGGACAGATACGAAAGACCGCGGCGTTTCAACTCGGCCAGCAAATGTCGGGTGTGAAATCCGCCGGTGATCAGAACCGCCAACCGCTCGTTATGTTGCTCCATCCGGTCCAGAGTATTTTTGGCGAATTCCACGCTTCGCTCATCAGCTACCGCGTAAAAATCCTCCACCGCGTTTAAATAACCGTCGAGCATGAAGAGTTCGGGATCCAGCTCCAGTTCTCCGTCCGCGGCCTGCTCCCGGACAAACTTAACAAAGGCCGCCACGCGGAAGGCCCTGCGGTTTCGCCGGAAGGTTTCCAGGTCCCGGGGCGCGGCCGAAATGCTTAGCAGTTTTTCCATAATGTCCATGCGACGCAGGTGGCTGTCCAGCTCCCGTTCCCCGTCGTTCCGGTACAACCTTTCGCGCAGGCGGACGTCGAGCTTATCGAGCTCCCAAAAGAGTTCGTCCGCTTCGATCCGAGGCGTGAATAAGGACTGTCCGCTGGACAGGTAGGCGGTTAGGTTGGAATACGCGGACATATCCAGGCGAGACTTACGCGCCATCTTGACCAGAAAACGCGCATGCTGCAGTACGGTGGTCCGGCCTTCGCGAAAGGCCTGGCAGCGTTGGTCATATTTCGCCAGGACCGCGTGATATATACCCGGTTTGAGTTCGTCCAACAGGCTGCGCAAATCGCAGCAATATCCCTGCCCTTCGTCGTTGAGAATGAATTCCACGGATTTCCGGTTGCGGGCGTAAAGCTGGGCGTTCTCTATGCCTTCCAGGTGCACGGGTTCTTCCGCATTGGCAGCGTAATACTCGGCCCCGGAAAGTTTTCCGCGCCGGACGAAATAGCCGCTCACCTCTTGGCGGATCTTGGCCAGGGGAAAGGTCCTAAACTTGGTAGTGTTGATGGGCAGCGAGGTCCCCTCCACGGAAACCAGGCGCAGGCCATTCTTCCCGGCGAGGCGCCGCAGGATGCGGGCGATGTTCATCTGGACTTCGTAATTGCAATGGAGATCCTGGATGTGAATAACCAGCCGTTCCCCGCCCTGATGCGCGTACTGCACGCTGCCGATTTTTTCCGGGATAAAAACGGTTTGGTTGTTGAATAAAACCGAAGGCAGGTTGGCTGTGAAATTGGCCGGGTCAAAGGCCCAGGTCAGGGCGGGTAGGAGGAAGGTCAGTGACAGGGCGCAGGCCAGGGCTTTGGACCAGGGCCGGCGGCCTGCCTCGTGCCAGGCATTAATTGAGGCAAACTTCCGGAAATCCATACTATGAATGAATGTTTGCCAAAAAGGCCTCATGCGCTGACCTCAACTATATAAATATAAATTATTATTAATAATTATGAAGTATATCACATAATATTCCTGATATCAAGCTCGCCAGTTCATGAATATGTTTTATTTAAAAGGATTAAATTAGATATGTTTTATTTCGGAACATATATCTGTGTTAGGAAAGCTTTAATTTACAAGGAAATTTTATAAATTACTTACCCCAACCAGGATGAAGAAATAAAACGCGGCTGGATTCTACGTTTACTTGTCAAGATACTGAAGATAGGTCTCATGCACCCGTTTCAAGCGGTTGTTCAACTGGTCCAGGAATATTTGGGCGCTCGCGGTATTGCCCAGCATGCGTTTGGCCAGGGCGGTAAGCTCATCCTTTTGCGTGGGCAGGGCGTGAATCTGTTGGTCTTCCATAATCTGCAAATAGTGCTCCACACGCCGTAGAAAAATATAATCGTCCTCTAGGTGATTGAATACATCAGGCGGCAGGAATCCGGCTTTATTCAAGATTTCGGCCGCGCGCAGGGTGTTCCCCTCCAGCAAGGCCGGCGTGTCGGGCGCGTGCTTCAGCTGCAGCCCCTGGACCAGGAATTCGATGTCCCGCAAGCCGCCAAGACCGCTCTTGACATCCCGGACAGCCGCGCCCTTCCGTTCCTGTTGGAGCAGGGCTTGGCTGCGCATTTTTTTAATGGATCGCGAGATGTCCCGGGGGTCCCGACGCCGCAAAAGTTGCGCCTTGATTTCCTCCATGAAGTCCAGACCGAATTCAAGGTTGCCGGCCACAGGGCGCAGCTTGAGCAGGGCCTGAATCTCGCTTAAAGCCGCGTAGCGTTCGTAGTAATCCAGCAGGCTCCCCGCGGACGGGACCAATTGCCCTTCGATCCCATAAGGGCGCAGGCGCAAGTCCACGCGATAGACCACGCCTTCCTCGGTGTACTGCGACAGATACGCGCGCACGCTTTCCATGGCCAGGGCGAACGGGTCCTTGCCGGTTTCCTGCAGGATGCCCTGCCGGACTCCGGCCGCGGTATCGTCGCACACGCCCAGCAGGTCGATGTCCGAGCTGTAATTCAACTCCTGGCCGCCCATTTTTCCAAAGGCCAGAATGCAGAAATGGCGATGGGGGTCCTGCCAGGCCGCGGGCGGGACCTTGCCGGCTTGGCCCAAGTCCGCCCACACACGGTCCAGCACGGTCTGCACCAGGGCTTCGGCCAGGTTGGTGAGTTCCCGGGTAATGTCGGGCAGCGGGGCGCGCAAGCAGATATCGCGCGTGCCGATCCGCAGGAATTCCCGCCGCCGGAAACGCCGGAGCGCGTTCAGCCATTCCGCCTCAGCCGGCGCGCGGGCCGCCAAGGCGGCCAACTCCTCGGCATAGGCCGCGCGCGCCCGCAGGATGTGCAGTTTTTTGGGATCCGTGGCCCAATCCAGGAATTCGGGATATCGCACCAGCGTATCGGCCAGGAACTGGCTGCTGGAAAAAATATTGAGCAGTATTTCCAGGCGCATGGGCTGAAACCGGAGGCTTTCGAAATGCGCGCCCGGGTCCGGCAGCGCGCCCACGAAGCGTTCCCAGTTATTCAGCGCCATGTCCGGATCGGGTTTTTGACTAAGGAAGTCAAAGGCCAGGACCGCCAGGCGGGCGAACTTTTCCTGCTGCGTGCCTGCTCCGGCCAGGCGTCGCAGATTGTCGTAGGCCCGGTCCGCGTCCTTGAAGCCCGCGCCGGACAGTACTTCCCGCTTTAATCCCGTGGTTGCTTCATCCGAATAAATCAGGTCCGCCACTGTGCCCGTGGCCGGCCCGGGCAATGAATCGCGCCCGAAATGCCGCTCCACAAAGGCCCGGATCGCAGCCGTGTGCATCTCGAATTCCACCCGCAGTTGCTGCGCCGGGTCCAGGCCGGCTTTCTGGCTGTAGCCCATGCGACGTGCCAGGTGCACGGCCTCGTCCAAGTTCCAGGGCGGCAGAAACAGGTCCTGGGCCGAGCCCCGCAGCATACGCAGCCCGTTAATAAGGTGTCGCAGAAAATTATAGGCCAGGTTCAACCCGCGGTATTCGGCGGGCTGCAGCACGCCGACTTCCTTGAGCCCGGACAAGGCCTGGTGGATACGGGGTGTGCGCAATTCCAGGTGCTCGTGGCCGTGCATGATCTGGAGAATCTGGACGTCATACTCCAGGTCCACCAGGCCGCCGGGGCTGAACTTGGCGTTCAGCTTGCCACCCTGGGTCTTTTCCGCGAATTGTTTGTGGCGGAGTTCTCGCAAGTCACGGATATTGATGCTGCGGCTGGTGTAGATGAACTCGTCTCGCAGGCGTTCGATCTGCGCGCCCAGGTCCTCGTCCCCGCCCACGGCCCGCAGCCGGACCAGGGCCAGGCGCTCGACCGCGTGGGCCGACCCCCCCGGGCTGTAGTAGTTAGCGAAATTTTCCAGGCTCACGGCCAACGGCCCATCCTGCCCGTGCGGCCGGAGGCGCAGGTCGATGTTGAAAATGCCCTCGCGCTTGGCGTGAATGAACTTGGCCGTGTCCCGGGTCAGGGTCTCGAAAAATTCGGCGTTGGTGAGCGGAGCCGGGCCGTCGGTCTGCCCGTTGTCGCTGTACACGAACATGAGCTCGATGTCCGAAGCGTAGCCCAGGGCCGCACCGCCGAACTTGCCCAGGCCGAACAGGGCGTACTTGGTCTCCAGACCGGCCACGGTGCGGGGATGGCCGTAGCGCTCGACCAGGGACCGGTAAACGAGCTTCACCGCCCGGCGAATAACCACGGTGGCCAGGTAGGTCAGGTAATCGGAGAGAACCTTGAAGTCCGCGCCGCGAGTCAAAATGTGGTCCAAGTCGATCAGGAATATTTCCTGGTCCTTGAATTCGTTCAGGCGTTGGCACTGCGCGGCCAGGTCCTTCGCGCCGGCCAGGGCCTGGTCCAACCGCTCGGGCAGGGTTTCCATGGTATCCGCGAATTGCTTTCCCTCCATGCGCGGGCCCAGCATGGGCAGCAGGGTCTCATATTGCAGCCGGATCATGTCTTCCCAGAGAAAATCGCTGGTGCCCAGGAGTTGGGCCAGGTCGCGCAGCAGCTTGGGGCTGGACAGGAGCTCCACCCACTTGCCGTGCTCGGGCAGGCGCAGGAGATCCTCCACCAGTTTCTCGAAGCGGGAAAGCGCGGCAAAGGGGTCGGGCGCAGTGCCCAGAAAATACGTGAACTGCTTGGTCACCAACACGGAGAGGCGCACCTGGTCCAGCAGGGCCGGGTCCGTGATCTGGCCGCCCTGGGCGTCCACGAAATCGACCAGGTCCTCGATGCGGTTGTCCTTGGTGCTGATCCGGACGTGCTCGATGGAGATACCTTTCACGGACAGGGCGTTGCTGAGCGCGTACAGGAAGGCGGGCGTGTCCTGTGAGATCACCTTGAGGCGCGTAAAAGGACCGCTCTTGTTTTGGATTTCGATTTCCACGGGATACAGCACGGGGTGGGTGTGGGTTTGCAATTTTTCCAGTTGCCGGGCCACCAGTTCGTTTACCCGGGATTTGGCCTCGACCTGTCGGGCGTCCTGCCCCTGCTCCAGCAGGCCGATGACTTCCTTGAGCACCCGCGCGAACTCAGCCTGCCAGGCATCCAGGGGCAGCTCCGTGTCCAGTATCCCGGAAAAGTGGTCAATAATGCGCCGCCGGTGCAGCAGATCAACCGGGGCGGTCTGCCGGGCGGTTATCCGGCGTTTGGGCGCGGCTGTGGCCTCCGGCAGCCGCGCGTAGGTGTGGCTGCCTCCGGACTGCACGTTGACGCCCATGCCCGCGAGCACGCCGGAAATAAGCGAAAACTCGCCCGGGTAATCGAAGGCCAGGACCGTGCAGGTCAGCCGGTTGCCGCGTTCTAGGGTGAGCAACAATTCGGCCGGGTTGTCGGGCGAGATTTTGGACAGCGCGCGCAGGTGCTGGGCGATGGTGTTCTGGTCAAAGCAGGCGAAATAGCGCTCGTCCAGCCGGTCCAAGTGGTGCTGGATGAGTTTCTCGTCCACTTCCGGGATGGCGTTTTTGAAAAAATGCAGCGAGGGCTTCACGCGCGGATTCCCTTCAATCGGGTAATGTGCTGCTGGCAGGGGATATCATACGACAAGCGGCAGGACAATTGAAGCCAAAACCGCGGAAACTATTATTATATCGCCACGAATGCACACAGATTCACACAGATAGAAAAATACACTACTGATATTTTTTATTATTTGTATTTTTACCCGCCTATCTGATTATCCGAAGACCGCCACTTAAATTCCGATTTCATTTCCGCCTGATTATGCCGATTTTCCTGGTCTGTTTAACTGTCCGGCTGTTGTCCCCGGGTTTCACGATTATTCGGCAGATATAGCCTCCGCTTCCCAGCAATACGCCTCTGCCGCTTCTCCCATCCCAGGTAATGGTATTCCGATATCCGGTTGGGTTTCCCCGTCC
>JAUXBQ010000111.1 GCA_030619365.1 candidate division FCPU426 bacterium
CAAGGAGCTTTTTCAACTGCTTAGCCTGTTTTTGGAACCATTGCCTGACCAGATGGAAATTGCGAAGATTAAAAGCATCCAATTTGTAAATAAGACAATTATTGGATTAGGCATTATTCAGGCGTTTATAAATAGAATGAGAGACCCGAAAGAACGATCCCGCCTGGTGGCGGAACGGCCGGAGTTGGTAGGGTTATATGATAAACTCAGTGTTTTAGCGACTTTACGTAAACAGAGTTTGGATATAAAAAATATTAATGCATTGGAAAACAAGTGGGGCATTCCAAAAGATGCCTCTTCGGAATTTAGCAAGCTGGCAAAAACATCATCTTTTGAGTATTTGCGAGTTTTGGCAGGCATGGACGAAGATATGCAGGACATGGATTTGCCTGAACAAAAGGCGCTATTGCAAGGAGGAATGCAGCTTTTAGCCAATGAGATTAGACAAAGGGATCCTATTTACTGGAAGAATATTAGAACTGTTTTCTCTGTTTCCCGGGAGAGCAAGCTATTAAACGACTTTACAGAGATTGTACGGATAATACCAAAGATACAGGCTCATCCCAGGTATGGCAGTCATGAGCCAAGTGTGGAATATTTTATTGTTGAACTGGAAAAACAGGGCTTTTCGCGCGTAAATATTTATCGCGCCTGGCAAGTGACACAGCCCGGCCAGGATCCTATGTTAGTTGAACTACCTGAATTCCTGGAGGAAATTACTGCCGGTAGTCAGCGTGAATTAATCAATTGCTGGGAAGATTTAAATAAAATAGTAAAGGGGAAAAAGTGGAGCAAACCCAAAGATGTTGATTTTCCGGAAGTTATGCAATATTTGCAAGAATTGGGCCCGAACTATGACTCAGTAACCATAGAGCGCGCTCTGGCCAGAGTTTTGCCGGGCGGGGCAGCGGATAAACGGATACAGCTATTAGTAAACGACATCGACAAGTTTGTGCAATGGAATAAAAGGGATAAAAGCGCAGTGTGGGCCAAGCTTAAAACCATGCCCAGTATTGATCATGATGAACAGAGCATGCTTGAAGAATTGCTGTCTCACATATCACGGCCTGTATTTGACAAAAAGCAACGAGCTGCCATTGCCAGGCAGGGAATTGACCAGTTAAGGAAACAGAAGAAAGTGTTGCGGCATGCTTATGAACCGGATGAAGTGAGCGGCAAGGTAATGAGTCCGGCCATGTTGACCGCTATACTATGTTCACGTAATAAAGTTGGAAACATATTAATCAACCGTACAGCCTACGAGATGCTGGAGATATTAAGTAAGACGGGGGGACTGAATTGGCGCCAGGTTGAGAATTTAATAATAGGAAAAAAACCTAGTGACATAATCGAATTCCTGGTAAAAGGCGTGAAAAACTCGCCAGGCATATTCAAAGATGAGGAAATTCATGCTGCACTTCCCAAAATAAGCCTTCAGAGTATTATGACAAATTATAGGAATAACTGCGCGAATGGTGGATTGCGTTCTATGACTCCGAAAGATAATGTGGTCGACGCTGTTATCAAAGCTATAAATAATAGTAATAGGATGGCGGCGGCAAACAATCTGGGCGGCTTCATGCCCTCGCTGCGGCAGCTGCTCGTGGAGCGCTGGGGCTGGATGAGCGCGGAGATGTATAACAATTGGGCTTGGGCCATTGAAGCCTTGCCTTTAGGAATCGTCAGTGTGGCTCTGTTCGGTGCCACCTTGGTTGCGTCCCTGGCCGGTTGGATTGATCCGAACCTGACTACCGCAATTTTGGCGTTATGGGCCATCCGCGCAGCTTGGGGCCTGTTCCCATTTGGCCATGTTTTTAAAGACGGTCGTTTTACCTGGCAAGGATTAACTCGTGTAGAAAAAAAGAATGTCGGCCTTTCCCTCATCCTGGCTGCGGTGAATATTGCATTTAGTTTTTGGCCGGGGGTTGGTGTGTGGGGAATGCTGGCATTTGGACTCGGTTCGCATTGGCTGGTGAACAGGATGGCCAGGCGTCAGGCCAGTGGCAGGACAGAGGCTTTAAGCCCAACCGCTACAGGCGAGGATAAGACGATCCCGGACAGCGTGATAAATCGCTCTTTGTCGGAAATCCGCTCGCCCGGCTTGCGCTTTCTCCAGTTCTTCCTGAGCCCACGCCTGCAGTTGCGGCCCTTCCTGCGGCCCATCCAAATCCTGGCCGATCTGTTTCTGCCCCTGGCCAAAGTACTGGCCCTGGCGTATCTTAGCCTGGCCCGGCCGGCGGCCAGGGCGCAAGGCGAGATGCAGGACGCATCCCGTGCCTGGCGCACGCGGGAATTGCTGCTGCCGGACGTATTCTCAGGGCGCCATTTTAATACGCAGGAAGTGGAATTCCGCAGCCTGGACGCGATTGCGACCCGGACTGAGCAGGTGCTGTGTGGCCAGGCCTTTGGAACGTATACCGTGGAACAGGGCCGTCTGGTGATCTACTTGCCGGGTGCGCTGGTCGGGCAGGCCGGGGAGGGCGGTTTGCGGCAGTTGCTGTTCGAAGCCTGCGTGTGGTCGCAAGCCATGCAGTTCCACCGCGATTTGATTTGGGATCCGGACCTGGAAGCGGCCCTGCGGCCCGCGGCCCGCCTGTCGCGGCAATGGCAGACCGGCGTGTTGCGGCTGGCCCTGCTGCTGGGCGTCATGCTGCCGCCATCCGCGTACCGCGCCTGGCACGGCTTCTGGATGCGGCGCGATCCCATGCAGTATCTGCAGGTGCAAATACGCGGTAAGGGCCGCGCCTACGGGCTCTCGAAAATCCTGCGCCAGCCCGGTCATCCCCTGCGGCAGGCGTATGTCAGGTTTGCGCAACAGCCGGACGAGGCCGGCGCCTGCGATTTCCTGGAAATCGTGCTGCAAGACTTGGGCGAACAACGGGAAGAAATTCTGCGCCTGCGCGGCCAGGGCGCTTGGCAGCCAGCGCTCGCCCAGGCCGAGAAACTTCAGGCTTCGTTGCAAACCCTCGGCGGCCTGATCCGGGGCAATCCCATTTTCCAGGGCCGAGGCCTGGGGCAGTCGCCCGGTCGCGCGCCCGGCCAACCCGGGGCAGACAACCGGATCTTCATCCCGCTTATTTTGCAAAAGCACTGGATCGGAGCCTATCTAGACCTGCTGGAATTCCTGGGCGTGCGCGTTGACCGTGAAGAACTGGAACAATGGCGCCGCCGCCCCAACCGCCGCACCAATTCTTCAGCCTAGTTGCTAAAAAAAGGATCACGAAGAGCACGAAGAAAGGCAAAGAAAGAAAAATAAGGGTTAAAGGCATTTGATCTTGTTTTTAAACCTTATCCTATCTATCTTTTCCTTCGTGCTCTTCGTGATCATCTTTTTTCATGGTTTTTCGTGGTTAAATCTTTATTTTATTTGATATAAATCGGTCTTGATTTCAGGGGCAATTGTGCTATAGTATCAGGAATTTTGTGGAAAATCCGGCTGGGGGCCGGGTTTTCGCGCACAGGAGAAGCCAGTGGACGCGGTATTAGTGCTGGAAGACGGCAGAGTTTTCAAGGGGAAATCGTTCGGCGCGCAGGGCGAAATCGCGGCCGAGGTGGTTTTTAATACCGGCATGGCCGGATATCAGGAAGTTCTTACAGATCCCTCCTATAACGGACAAATTGTGAACATGACATACCCGCTTATCGGCAATTACGGGGTGAATGATCAGGATATGGAATCCGGGCGCATCCAGGTGGCTGGCTACGTCGTACGCGAGCTGTGCCGCTGGCATTCCAATTTTCGCGCCCAGCAACCTCTCGAGAAGTGGCTGACCGGGCAGGGCATCATGGGCCTGGAAGGCATTGACACCCGGGCGCTCACCCGGCATATCCGCGAAGCAGGCAGCATGAACGGCGTGCTCAGCAATACGGGCGAAGACGTGGCCCGCTTGGCGAAAAAAGCCCAGACCGCGCCTCACATGGCTGGGCAGGACTTGGTGAAAAACGTGACCTGCGCGGAAGCCTACGATTTTATGGAGCCCGGCCTGGAAAAGATCAAAGTTGAGCAAAAAGTGACGGTTATTGATTACGGGGCCAAGGGCAACATATGCCGTGAACTGGCCCACCGGGGAAGTAAAGTCCGGGTGGTGCCCGCCTCTTACACGGCCGGGCAGATTCTCGGGGAGCAACCGGATGGCATCATGGTTTCCAATGGGCCGGGCGACCCGGCCGCGGTCGATTACGCGATTGAAACGGTCAAGGGCCTGGTGGGTAAGGTGCCCCTGTTCGGTATTTGCCTGGGGCATCAAATCCTGGGCCTGGCCCTGGGCGGCCAAACCAAGAAGATGAAGTTCGGGCACCGGGGCGTGAATCATCCGGTCAAGGACCTGGTCACGGGCCGGATCAGCATTACGTCGCAGAACCACGGTTTCTGCGTGGAGGCCGAAAGCCTGCCGGATAACGTGGAAGTGACGCATCTCAATATGAACGACCGGACCGTGGAAGGCTTGCGGCACAAAGAGGCGCCGGCCTTTTCCGTGCAGTATCACCCCGAGGCCTCGCCCGGTCCCAACGACGCCAAGTACCTCTTCGACAGTTTCATCGATCTTATAAAAAAACAAGATCACTAAGAGCACTAAAAAGAAAAAGAGGATCACAAAGAGCACGAAGAAAGGCAAAGAAAGATAAATAAGGGTTAAAGTATTTAAAGCTTCATGATATTAAACCTGATATTTTTTTTGTTTTTCTTAGTGTCCTTCGTGGACAATCTTTTCCTTCGTGCTCTTAGTGATCCAATCTTTTCAAAGGTTAAGTAAATGCCCAAGCGGACGGATATTAAGAAGATACTGATCATCGGCTCAGGCCCCATTATCATCGGCCAGGCCTGCGAGTTCGACTATTCCGGCACCCAGGCCTGCAAGGCGCTCAAGGCCGAGGGCTACGAGGTCGTGCTGGTCAACTCCAATCCGGCCACCATTATGACCGACCCGGGCCTGGCGGACCGCACCTACATCGAACCCGTGAACGCCGAGATCCTGGAGCGCATCATTGCCCAGGAGCGGCCGGACGCCGTGTTGCCCACGCTGGGCGGCCAGACCGGTCTCAACACCGCGGTGGAAGCCCATAATCGCGGCGTGTTTGAGAAATATAAGGTGGAGATGATCGGCCTCAACATCGAGGCCATTCACCGGGGCGAGGACCGCGAGAAATTCAAACAGGTCATCCTGGGCCTGGGCCTGGATTTGCCCCAGAGCGGCCTGGGGCGCGACCTGGAAGGCTCGGTCAAGGTGGCCAAGTCCATCGGGTTCCCGGTCATTGTCCGGCCGGCCTTTACCCTCGGCGGCACGGGCGGCGGCGTGGCCCAAGACGAGGCCGAGCTCCGGAAGATCGCGGCCCAGGGGCTGGAGAACAGCCTGATCCACGAAATCCTGATCG
The DNA here is from genome assembly GCA_030619365.1 of candidate division FCPU426 bacterium. Lineage (GTDB taxonomy): Bacteria > Oederibacteriota > JAAXVQ01 > JAAXVQ01 > JAUVAV01 > JAUXBQ01. Next base: position 5,374 of record JAUXBQ010000111.1, read on the forward strand.
AGGAGTCCGTTACCGGCTGGAAGGAATTCGAGCTCGAGGTCATGCGCGATTGCCTGGACAACGTGGTGATCATCTGCTCCATCGAGAACTTCGACCCCATGGGCGTGCACACGGGCGACAGCGTCACCGTGGCGCCTATCCAGACCCTGACGGACAAGGAATACCAGCGCATGCGGGACGCGGGGATCGCCATTATCCGCGCCATCGGCGTGGAAACCGGCGGGTCCAACATCCAGTTCGCCGTGCATCCGCAGACCGGGCGGCTGGTCGTGATCGAAATGAACCCGCGCGTGTCGCGCTCCTCGGCCCTGGCCAGCAAGGCCACCGGCTTCCCGATCGCCAAGATCGCCGCGCTGTTGGCCGTGGGCTACACTTTGGACGAAATACCCAATGACATCACCAAAAAGACCATGGCCTGTTTCGAGCCGACCATTGATTATTGCGTGGTCAAGATTCCGCGATTCGCCTTTGAGAAGTTTCCGGGCGCGGATCCCACGCTGGGCGTATCCATGAAATCCGTGGGCGAGACCATGGCCATTGGCCGCACATTCCGCGAGGCCCTGCAAAAGGGCCTGCGCAGTTTGGAGATCCACTGCAGCGGGTACGAGGATTATCCCAAACTCGGCACGGACCTGTCCGTAGCCACGCTCAAGGAGCGCCTGGCCGTGCCGCACGCCGAGCGTCTCTTCACTTTGCGCGAGGCCATCAAGAAGAACATCTCCCAAGAGGAGCTGTATCAAATTACCGGCATTGACCCCTGGTTCCTGAGCCAATTGCGGCAGATCGTGGCGCTTGATCTCGAAGAGACGAAGGCCGGACACACGCTGAAGAAACTGGACGCCAACTGGCTCAAGCGCATGAAGCAGGAAGGTTTCAGCGATCTGCAGATCGCGCGCTGGGCGGGAGCCTCGGAAATGGATGTCCGGGCCAAACGCAAGTCTTTGGGCGTGCTGCCCACGTATAAACTGGTGGACACCTGCGCTTCGGAGTTCGAGTCTTACACACCCTACTGCTACTCGACGTATGAAGAAGAAAACGAGATGGCCGGCACGGGGAACAAGCCCAAGGTCATGATTTTAGGCAGCGGGCCCAACCGCATCGGGCAGGGAATCGAGTTTGATTACTGCTGCTGCCACGCTTCTTTCGCCCTGCAGGAACTGGGTTTTGAGACCATCATGGTCAACTCCAACCCGGAGACCGTGTCCACGGACTACGACACCTCGGACAAGCTCTACTTCGAGCCCCTGACCGTGGAAGACATCATGAATATCATTGACCTGGAAAAACCCGAGGGCGTCATCGTACAGTTCGGCGGCCAGACGCCTTTGAATTTGGCGCGGCGTTTGCGCGACGCGGGCGCGCCCATTTTAGGCACGCCGGTCGAAGCCATTGCGCGCGCCGAGGACCGCGACCAGTTCTCCCGTCTCATGAGCGAGCTGGACATGGCCCAGCCGGAGAACGGCATCGCCCGCTCCCAGGACGAGGTGCTGGAAAAAGCCAATGCCATCGGGTACCCGGTCCTGGTGCGGCCCTCTTTTGTGCTGGGCGGGCGCGCCATGCGCATTGTGTACGACGCGGAGTCGCTCTTGGCGTTCGTGCATGAGGCCTTCGAGGCCGCGGAAGGGCAGCCGGTTCTGATCGATAAATTCCTGGAGGACGCCATTGAGGTGGACGTGGACGCGGTCTGTGACGGGAAGCGTACGGTCGTGGCCGGCATCATGGAACACATCGAGGAGGCGGGCATTCACTCCGGGGACTCGGCCTGCGTGCTGCCCCCGCACACGCTCTCCGAGGCCGTGATCGAGCGCATAAAGGATTACACCGGACGGATCGCCCTGGCCCTGGGCGTGCGCGGGCTGTTGAACATCCAGTTCGCCATCCGGCGGGGAAACATTTTCGTGCTGGAAGTCAATCCCCGCGCCTCGCGCACGGTTCCCTTTGTGAGTAAAGCCACGGGCCAACCCTGGGCCAAGATCGCCACCAAAGTCATGACCGGGAAAACCCTGGACGAATTGGGCGTTCAGGACCGGGAATCTTCCAAATATTTCGCGGTCAAGGAATCCGTGCTTCCGTTCTCTCGCTTCTCGGGCGTGGACATTCACCTGGGCCCGGAGATGAAATCCACGGGCGAGGTCATGGGCATTGACGCCTCGTTCGGCATGGCCTTTGCCAAGTCCCAGGCCGCGGCCGGCCAAACCCTGCCGCTCTCAGGCCGGGTGTTCCTCAGCGTCAAGGACGACGACAAGCGCGACGTGGTGTTTGTCGCGAAAAAACTGGTGGACCTGGGGTTCAAACTCATCGCCACGCCCGGCACGCACAAGGTGCTGACCACCAACAGCATCAAGTCCGAGCGGGTGAAAAAAATCGGGCAGGATAAGAAAAGTATTGTGGACCATATGCGCGAGGGCCGCGTGCAGCTCGTGATCAACACGCCCTCCGGGCTCGTGGGGCGCGAACACGGCCGGCCCATAGGCACCACGGCCGTGGCGCACGGCATTCCCTGCATCACCACCCTGCAGGGCGCCCAGGCCGCGGTCAATGGCATCGAGATTTTGAAGAAAGAGGAGCTAAAGGTCCGGCCCCTGCAAGATTGGTACGGTAAGTCCCAGAAGGAGTCTTAAACAGCTTCCGGATCTGGATAATATTTCTCACGCAAAGCCGCAAAGGCGCAAAGGAAACATAAAAGGATTTTCACCACAGAGACGCAGAGCACACAGAGGAAATAAGGGTAAAAGCAAAAATATTATTTTTTATGTTTTAACCATTATTTAGTTTTTTCCTTTCTTTGCGGCTTAGCGCCTTTGCGTGAGGCTTATTTTAA
>JAUXBQ010000282.1 GCA_030619365.1 candidate division FCPU426 bacterium
ACTTCTGAGGGCCTCGGCCAGCTTGTAAAGCTGCGTGTAGTGCGCCACCTGCCGCGTCCAGTTGATGATGGTCTTCCCCGCCATGCCCGAGATCCAGGCCTCGTCCTGACCCAGGCGCCGGGCCAACAGTTGCAGCATCCGGCCGCGGGCTTGCTCTTTTTCCGTGACCAGTTCGTCGTCATTTAAATCCCGCCACTGCGGGAAGCGTCCGCGTTGCCAGAATTTCAGGTTCACGCCGTTGGTGATGTAGCGCAATTTTTCCCGGACGTGCTGATAGGCGGGCATGGATTGCATGGTCTGACAGTGCAGGCGTGACACCCCGTACACGCTTTGGGCCAGAGAAGCGATTAGGCTGGTTATGTGGACCCTGTTCTCCTGGTCAATGTTCAGGTGGACGAGCTCCTGCGCCAGGGGATACTTGGCCAGAAAATCCTGGTGTTCAATCAGGTGGGTGTATTCCAGTGATGTGTGATCATTGAAAATGAATTGCGTTCCCCGGGTCTGCGGACTGTTTTTATAAGCATCCTCGACCATCTGGGGCATGGCGAACGCGCCGGCGCCTATCTCGGAAAGTATGACAGTGTCCGGCTTAATCTGCAGGGCCTCGAGCAGGGCCAGGTAGCCACGGCCGATCAGGTAACTCTGTTCCATGGCAATGCGTTTCTTGGCCGCTAAATCGTCGCGGAACCGGGCGGAATCATGTTTATCCGCGTATCCGGAATACACTACGTCGAAAACGTTGGGCTCTTGCGCGCCGGTAATATAATCGTCGAGATAGTACATCACGGAACCGGTTTCGGGATCCACGTCTTCCCAGACCGCGACCCGGAGCAGGCGGCCGTCGTACATGGGCACGTTCAAGAACAAGTCCTGGTCGCTGTCCATAACCTTGGTGCGGGTGAGCGAGGAGCGCAGGGCGTCGCCGATCGGCACTTTTCGCAGCAGGAATTGGTCGGCCTGCCCTTTCCGGCCGGGTTTGACCTGCTGCATCCAGACCTCGTTGTAAAGCGGACGCACGCCCACTACTTTTTTCAGGCCCGATTGCCGGCTGAGGTCCTCAATGCGGTCCGTGATCAAGGGACCGATCTCGCCGCTGGAACTGGACATGGCCAGCACTTCCAGGGCCAGGTCAACGTCATTCCCCACGGATTGTAATACCGTATCCAGCTTGGATCTCAGGGGATGCAGCGGATCAAGCAGATTCGTGCGGACCCTATCCAGGATTTCTTCGGATAACCGGCTTTCCATCGTGACTTCGACCACGGTCCGGTGTTTTGAGGCCGGGGTCTCGCGTTGAAACAGGCCGGTGGCGAGGCCGGGCATGCGCCGCGTGAAGAAAATGTCCCAGGCAAAGTGCCAGAGATAGGCCGCTGCCAGACCAACAAAGACACCGAAAGCCATACTCCAGCCCAGGCTTAGTCCGAACAGTCCCAGGGCGCCCAAGGCCAAGCCGCCGAGCGTCAAGGCGGACAAACCCAGGGACAACACCAGCAACTGGGACGTGTGCCCCGGGGTGCGCGCGGTTTCCACGTAGCGCCCGAGCTTCTGGTCGTAAACCACGACGGTTGGGCCGTGAGCCCGCGTGAAAGTCAAGGCGTAAACCAGGCCGACCAGGGATTGGATGGCGAGTTGAACCAGCGCACTTCCCTGCTCAGGCGCGAAAAAGGCCAAGGCCGCGGTCAGTCCGCCGGCCACGACCAGCACGGGCAGCAGCCAAAGATTTTCCTGGAATACGACCTTGGCCAGTTCTGACCAAATCATTTGTCCGTTATCATCAATCACGCGCGCGCGGAAGCGAGGCAGCAGGCCCTCGGCCCAGGTCATGCGTAGTTCCCCGCCGCGCGGGCGGTCCCATTTCGCGTCAGCCGCGGATTGAATGACCGGTAAAGCGTATTTCTCGGCGAGCAACAGGTTGTTCTTGGCAATGAGATCCTCGGGCAGGAATTCGGGAACTGAGCCGATACGGTAAGGTTCTGCTTCGGGTGAGTTCGCGTCCACGACTACCACGCCCTTTTGAATCTGCGATTTGATCCGGCTGGTTTCCTTGGTGAGCGTGGTGACAAGCAGATCGGGAAAAACATCCACCAGGTAGCCGTCCACGTAGACGTGGAAATGCTCGTCATTCACGTTTTCGAATTGTATTTTAGTCACATGCGCGTTCCGGTCCTGGCCCCGCAAATAGGCGGTCAGGCGTACGGCGTGTTTGAAGCAAAGCGCGTCATTGCGTTCGGCCTGCTCAAATTCTTGCCGCACGAATCGGGCCAGGTCGCGCAGTTCCGCGACAACCGGTTTCTCGCTGGGCAGCGTAAAACCAATTTTATGCAAAAGCGCCAAAAGGCTTTCGGCGCCGTGGACGCCCGTGAAAAACGGGGCCTGGGCCGCGGCATCGGCCGCGTAGGCCTGTTTCCAAAACGTGGCTTGCTGGCGATGCGTGCGCACCACGCGCCCCAGCAGCGCGCTCAGTCGGTCGGGCTGTATAAACCGCTGGAAATGCTGCTGGAAAACGTTTTCGCTGCCCAGGGCGATGGCCCAGGTGAGCACCAGGTCCAGGAGCGTGTCCCCTTGGACTTGTGACAACAATGAAACCATTTTTTCTTCCGGTAATTGCGAGAGAGTCCGGGTGTAGAAGAAATTGACTCGCAGCTTATAGTCGTTCAGCGCCGCTTCGTTCAATTGGGGTAGGTTAAAATGGAGGCTGTCGAGCATGGCGAGAAAGAGCCGCTCGTTGGTATTGGCGAGATGAACCAGGCTCTCGATCAGCGAGTCATGATTGCCCAGGGGCGTATAGGCAATAGCCCGCCACAGGGATTCGTCAACCTTGAACAAGGCGCTTAAAGTTCCGGCGCGTTCAGCAACGGTGGAGTCTGTAAGAAAGTCT
>JAUXBQ010000122.1 GCA_030619365.1 candidate division FCPU426 bacterium
CACGTGCCTGCTCATACCCATCGGATACACACTTGACAGTTCTGTGCTGAACTTCTAGAATGTCTCAGTTGTTGGATTCCCCTTGCTTAAAAACGTTTTTTTGCCATTCCCGGCCGCAGATCATGCGAGGAGTTTTCCTTGGATAAATATCAGAAATGGTTTTGGGCCACCCTGGGCGTGCTCACCCTGGCCCGCCTCATTTTCATCGGCTTCTTCGAGTTGGCCCCGGACGAAGCATACTACTGGACCTGGTCCCGCCACCTGGATTGGGCGTATTTTGACCAGGGCCCCCTGCTGGCCTTCGTGATCCGCGCCAGCACGGCCCTGGCCGGCGTATCCAACGAATGGAGCGTCCGAATGGGTTCCGTGGTCTTGTCCGCGGTTTCCTCCTGGCTGTTTTTCGCGCTCATCTCCCGCGCCTTCCGCAGTACCCGGGCCGCCTGGTATGCGCACCTGGCTTTCCAATCCGCCCTGCTGATCTCCACGGGCGCGGTGCTGATGATGCACGATTCCATCATGATGTGCTTCTGGCTCGCCGCGCTTTATTTTTTCTACCGGGCGCTGCTGGAAGGCTGGTCCCCGGGGTGGATCGGCGGAACCGCGGCTTTGGGCCTGGGCGCCCTGGCCAAGTACTCCATGGTGTTCTTTGTTCCCTGCCTGCTGCTTTTTCTTGTGCTCTCCCCCACCCAGCGAAGCTGGTGGAAAAAAGCGCCGCTCTACCTGGCCGGGCTGGGCACACTCGTCTTGATCTCCCCCCTGGTCATCTGGAACCTGCAGCACGACTGGGTATCTTTCGGGCATATCGGAGACCTGGGCGGCATGCAAAAAGCTTTCCACCTGAACCTGAAAACCCTGGGCAATTTTATCGGCGGACAATTGGGCGTCATGAGTCCGGTGTTGGGCGCCCTCTGCCTGGCCGCGCCCGTGCTGGGATGGCGGAAATGGAAATCCGGCGGAGACCGGTCTCAGGCCTTCCTTTTCTTCGCCTGTTTCTCCGGCCCCATTTTGTTTTTCTTCCTGCTCATGTCCCTGCGAACCCCGGTGTACGCCAACTGGCCGGCCCCGGCTTATCCGGCCGCGCTGGCCATTTTAGGCGGCTGGCTTATTTCCCGGCAGGACGGCCCGTTGCCGAAAATCGCGCGCGCCTGGACCTGGGCCGCCTTGCTGCTCGCGGCCCTCATGACCGTGACCGTCCACCTGGAAGTCACCGTGGGCTTGCTGCCGCTCAAGGGAAACGCGGCCCGCTCCGTGGACCGCGTGCGCGGCTGGTCCGTAATGGGGCAAGAGTCCGGGCGTTTGCTGGCCGAGTTGCAGGCGGCCAGCGAGGACCAGGTATTTTTGGCGGCGCGGCGCTACCAGATCGGCAGCCTGCTCTCTTTCTATACCGCGGGCCAGCCCGAAACCCAGCTATTCCCCTTGCGCGAACCGGCCAACAACCAATACCGGTTTTGGGACCAATCCGAGGAACTGGCCGGGCGTAACGCGCTGTTCGTCTGCGAGCATTACTGGGAGGCCGACCACATCCGGGACCGTTTCGAGCGGGTCGAAAACCTGCCGCCCTTTCCGGTGATGGTCCGGGGCCGGAAAATCCGGGAACTCCGGTTTTTCTTCGCTTACGGGCTTAAGCCGACAGACACCGGCAAACATGAGTACGCACGGAAGGCCGCCCCATGAGAACCCTGCAGCGCTACGTTTCCCGGGAACTGCTCTTCCCCTTCCTGATGGGCATCACGATTTTTACGTTCATTCTCATCATGGATAAAATCTTCACTCTCTCCGACCTCATCGTGAAGTACGGCGTTTCGGTCTGGGCCGTGTTCAAACTGCTGATTTTCATTCTACCGGCCACTTTCGCCATTACCGTGCCCATGGCCTGCCTGGTGGCGGTCATGGTGGTGTTCTCCCGCTTGAAGTACGACAATGAAATCACGGCCCTGAAGGCCTCCGGCATCTCTCCGCTCCCCCTGCTCATGGTTTTGTTGATCTGGGGCACTCTGCTCACCGGCGCCATGGCCCTTTTCAACAATACCGTGCTCCCCCATTCCAATTACGCCTACCGCGCCCTGTATTACGACATTATACGCCAGCGGGCGTCCATCGTGATCCGCGAACACGTTTTCGCGGAGGATTTCGACGGGTATGTCTTCCGGGTCGGCGACAAAAATCCGATTACCGGCGAGCTTGACGACGTGGTGGTGTTCGCGCGCGGACAGCAGGAAACCGATCCGGTGCGGACCATTTTCGCGCGCCGGGGGCAATTGATCACCGACCATGAGAACCGGCGGGTCATGCTCAGGCTGGAGGACGGTTTCATGCAGGTTGCGCAAAAAGACGATCCCACCCTCTTCTCGCGGGTTGATTTCGACAATACGTTTCTGGACCTGGACATCAACCGCGAATTGGTTCAAAAAAACCACAAGGTCAAGCGCGGGGCGCGGGAAATGTCCATGGGCGAGATCGGGCGTCAGATCGCGCGGAACCGGGTGGAAAACAAAAATTCCAACCTGCTGCGCGTGGAATTCCATAAAAAAATATCCATCCCCTTCGCCTGCCTGGCGTTTGTGCTCATCGGCGCGCCGGTGGGCATATTGGCCCCCCGCTCCGGGCGGTACTTCTCCTATTTTGTCGCGATCATCCTGATTTTCCTGTACTACATCTTCATTTCTCTGGGCGAAACCTTCGGCGCGGACGGCCGCCTGCATCCCTTTTTATCCATGTGGCTGCCTAACCTGCTGCTGACCGCGGCCGGACTCTACGGCCTGGCCTGGGTGCTGCGCGAACGACCGCCTTTCTTCCCGCGCCGGAAACCGCCCACCCGGAGAACGTCATGAACACACTCTTCCGCTACATCCTGCGGGAATTCTTAAAAGCCCTGCTGTTCACCACGCTGGCGTTCGCGGCACTGGTCATTGTGGCCGAATTGGTGGATGACATGCGATCCTTTGTCAGCCACAAGCCGGCCGTGTCCCTGGTCGTGCTGTATTATATCTACCGCACGCCTTTCTATCTGGTGCAGATCCTGCCCCTCTCCATTCTGCTCTCCGCCCTCTTCTCCCTGGGTCAACTGGGGCGGCAGAACGAGCTCATCGCCATGCGGGCCTGTGGCATCAGTTTTTACCGCATCGCCTTCCCGATCTTAAGCGCCGCCCTGGCGCTGGTCGCCCTGGTCCTGGTCTTCAACGAAATCGTCATCCCGTATACCAACCCGCGCGCGTATCACATCAAGCGCGTCAACATCGAGCATAAACGGGACACTTTTTTATTCCGGCGGGACTGGCTCACCCGCAGCGTGTCGGGGAACCGCATAGTGCACGCCCGGCACTTGGACGCCGTGGCCAACGAAATGAAGGAGATCATCCTTATCCAGCGCGCGCCGGACCGTTCGGTGACTGAGCGCATCGACGCCAAGCGGGCCGAGTGGCAGTACGGGACCTGGTATTTTTTCGATGGTGTGCGCCGGACGTTCGACGCCGCGGGGCGGGTGAAAACCTTTGAGCCGTTTACCGAATTCACCACGGCTTTCCGGAATAAACCGAGCGATTTCATCCGGCAGAACCGGGAGGAGGACCAACTCCTGGCCATGACGCTCAAGGATCTAAGCCGTCAGATCAAATTACTGCGGGAGACCGGGAGCAATCCGCGCACCGAGGAAGTGAACTACCACTTGAAAATCGCCTTCCCCTTCGCCAATTTCATCCTGGCCCTGCTGGGCGTGTCCCTCCCGTTCATTTTCCCCACCGGCCAGCGGGCCGTGATCTGGACCGCCATCGGCTTCGTGATTACCATTGTCACCGGCTTTTTTTACATCGGATTTATCGCGGTGGGGACTTCCTTCGGCAAGAACGGCACCCTGCCACCCGTGCTTTCCGTCTGGATCGCCAATGCCCTGTTTTTCATCCTGGGCGTGATTCTCATCCGCAAAACCCGCAGTTAAAAAACTCACCGCAGAGACGCTGAGAGCGCAGAAAAAAGCAAATATACTTGCTAGGTATTTTTCGAAAGAGTTTAAAAGACCTGAAAAGAATGATATTTCTCTTTATTTTTTTCCTCTGCGTCCTCTGCGTCTCAGCGGTGAATATTTTTAGATTAGGCGAGGTCGGCGGACAGTATGCGGTAGCGCCGGGTGCCGGCCGGGATGCGGATCTCCACTTCTTCCCCTATCTTTTTCCCCACCAACCCTTTGCCAATGGGCGAGGCGATAGAGATCCGTGCCCGTTCAAAATCCGCTTCGGGCGGCGCGACCAGGAAATACTCGAGTTCCTCCTGGTTGTTCAGGTCCAGCAATTGCACCCTCTGCCCCACGGACAGCTTGCCCTCCGGTATTTTAGATTTATCGATAACTTGCGCTTTGGACAACTGGTCCTGCAGTTGGTGAATGCGCAGTTCCAGCTTGGCCTGTTCCTCTTTGGCCGCGTCGTACTCCGCGTTCTCGGACAGATCGCCATGCTCCCGCGCGACCTTGATGGCCTGGATTACTGTCCAGCGGCGCGGCCCTTCCAGTTCCTTTAATTCGGCCTCAAGCTTGGCGAATCCTTCCGCCGTTAAATATATTTTTTCCATGTTCATGCTCACCGCCCAATATTTTTTTCAGCTCACCCTCCGTCCGGGAGTGATGCTGAGGCGCAGCTCCTGTCCTCCCGGCACAACGGGTATTTTATGCCAGGCCGCGAAAATTGTCAAATACAGGAGTGTTGCTTGCTTTTTTCTGTAAATCGCAATAAAATACCAATATGGCAAAGCTATTTATTTGGCAGCGGTTTAAACACTTTTTGCGCGATATGCGCTTGCGCATTCGTTCCCAGGTCAAAATCAGGAACAAATTGCTGCTGCTGGTATTGCTGTTGACCGCTATCAACTTTACCTTTTTCGCGTTTCTGTCCATGAGCACCAAAACTTCGTACGTCCTGTGGGATACGGAACGGGAAAACCAGGCGCACGCCGGCGAACTGGCCCGGTTCATTGATAATCATTTCACCGAGCTTTTCAACCGGATCCAGGTAAAAATCAACGCCCTCCCGCCCGGGGCCTTCAAAACCGAGGAGTCTTTCACAAAGATCTGGAAATCCCTCGGAAACAAGTTTCCTACTCTGCAAGGCGTGATCCTGTCGAACCACAAGTACCAAGTTATTTACGATTATTGCCGGACGCTGGATGATTGCCATGCTTGGACCGGCCAGTGTGATTATTTCCAAAATCCCTCAGTATGGCGCAAAACCCCGATGATCAAGCTGGGTCAGGCCCACTTTTTCTCCAAACTTTCCAAAGTGCTGCTCCCGGTGGAGTACGAACTTCCGGCCTGGACCTATTCCGGTTCGCCCCGTCATCTGGTGCTCTGCCTGGATTTCACGGAATTGACCCAAACGATCCGTAAATGGCGGTTAGGCCCCAGAACAGAGATCATCCTGATCAACGCCCAGGGTAAAATACTGTTTCATTCCCGCCTTCCTCCGGGAACCGCCCTGGACAAGTACCTGCTCCAGGTGCACGAGAAGCTGTCCGTACGCCCGGCGAGCACCTTTAGTTATTCCAGTTTCAAGGTAGTTTCCTCGCCCAACGACCAGGACCTCAACGTTCTCCGGGCCTATGCCCCCTGCCCCTCCCTGGGCTGGGGCGTGTTTGTGGAACAAGACGCCCTAGTTATCAACCGGCGCGTCAATCGGGTGCGTTGGATTTTACTGGCCCTCCTGGCCGGCCCCTTGCTGCTGACCCTGAGCCTGGGCTTATGGCTGATCCACCAGCTCGTGCGCCCTCTGGAAGAACTGGAAAACGGAATCAGGCTTTTCGAAACCGGGCTCCTGGCCGATCCCCTGCCCCAGCGCTCCCAGGATGAAATCGGACGCCTGACGCAGGCCTTTAACCAAATGGTGCAAACCCTGGTGATGCGCAACGATGAGATCCGGCGCAAAACCAGCAAACTGACCTTTTTCAACGAAATCACCACGATCATCAATCAATCCGTGGAATTGAATAAGTTCCTGGACCGGGCTCTGAAAAAAATACTACAGAACATGAACACCTCCGCCGGCTGGATATACATTTTCGATCCGCAGTTGAAACAGTTGCGCTTGGTGGCCCAGGCGGGCCTGCCGGAGCCTTTTTTAGCCGCTTTGCGGGAAAAAAGTTTTTCGGAAACATTGATAAAAAAAACCTACACCTCGGGCCTGCCGTCCCTGGTCCGCGATGTTTCCCGTTTTCTGAACATCAGCGAAGGCGAGCGGCCCGGCCGGATCCAAGACGCCCTGCTGGTCCCCTTGCGTTCCAAGCACCGCACCGTGGGCATCCTGTCCATCGCCAGCAACCAGAAATACCTGCTGCAGTACAAGGACATGGACCAGTTGACGCGGATCGGCGGCGAGTTGGGCATCGCCATCGAAAACGCCTTGTTGTACATCGAGTTGCAATTGAAGATCAAGGAACGAGAGGAAGTGAACCGGGAGCTGCAGGAATTGGATCGTTTTAAAAACCGGTTTCTCTCGAACGTTTCCCACGAACTGCGAACACCCATCACCTCCATCAAATCCTATGTGGACCTGTTTCTCGCTGATAAAATCGGCCCCTTAACCGCTGACCAAAAGGACAAGCTGCGCGTCGTGCAGCGCAACGTGAACCACCTGTTGTCGCTCATCAATGATTTGTTGACCCTGGCCCGGGTCCAGGACCGTCAGTCGGAAATGAAAAACCTGGAGATCCACATTATCCAGGATGTCATTGACAACGTCATCGCCGACACCATCGAGATGGCCAAAAGCAAGGGGGTGGACCTGACCCGCGGGGGCGTACAGACCGGGATCATGGTGGAGATCAACCGCCTAAAAATGCAGCAGGTGCTGCAGAACCTGATTTCCAACGCGATTAAATTCACGGACCAGGGTTCCATTACCGTGGAAGTCCGGACGCTCTCCGCCCGCCCGCCCCAGGCCGGCGCTGATTCCGCGGAGAAAGCGCCGCGCGTGGAAATCAGCGTGCGCGACACGGGTATCGGCATTCCCCAGCATTCCCAGGACCGGATCTTCCAGCGTTTTTTCCAAGTGGACTCCTCTTCCACCCGCAAATATGTGGGAACCGGTCTGGGGTTGGCCATTGTCAAGGAAATCCTGGAAGCACACGGGACCGAGATACACGTGGAAAGCAAAGCGGGCCAAGGCAGCCGGTTTTGGTTCACCCTGCCCATCGTTCCCGCGCCGAAGATCAATTAAATTCCCTCCGGCTAAAAACACAAAAATAGACACCAAGACACAAAGACCAAGTAGTGAGAATACTTATAAGTAATCGTCACCCCGGCATGTATTCAGCCGGGGTCCAGGACGTTTTGGAATACTGATTGCATATTGGGTCTGGATGTACTGGATTCCGGCTAGGAGCATGCCGGAATGACGTGAAGTTTTAAGCGCCTAAAAGTAATCGTCACCCCGGCATGTATTCAGCCGGGGTCCAGGACGTTTTGGAATCCAGAATGCATCTTAGGCCTAGATGTCCTGGATTCCCGCTAAAAACATGCGGGAATGACAACTTCATTTCTTAGTGCCTTGGTGTCTTGGTGGCTTGTTTTGTTTTGAAGTTAGCCGAAGAGTTTCTTTATTCCCCGCAGGGCCTGGCGCGTCCGTTCCTCGTTCTCGATCAGGGCGAAACGCACGTAGCCTTCCCCGCCCTCGCCGAACCCGGCGCCGGGCGAGACCGCGACTTTCGCTTCCTTCAGCAGCAGCATGGAAAACTCGATTGAGCCCAGGTGCTGGTAGCGCTCCGGTATTTTCGCCCACACGAACATGGTGGCCGCCGGTTTGGGCACCTGCCAGCCGAATTTATTCAGTCCGTCCACCAGCACGTCCCGCCGGGACCGGTATACG
>JAUXBQ010000308.1 GCA_030619365.1 candidate division FCPU426 bacterium
AAAAATCCCTCCGAATTGCGAATAGTAGAGTTCGTTGAAAGCCGCGCGTTTGAGCCAAACGGGGTATTTAGGATTACCCAGCACCGGCTGCTGCCACGCTTCTATCTGGCGCTCCCATTCCCCATATTGCTCCAGGGCTTGCCGGGCAATACGAAAACCGTTGTTGCCGCTACGGTCAAAGTACTCGGTATATTTTTTCCACCATTCGGTCCCCCGTCCAAACCGCACCACGGGGAAATCCCACGCCAGGACCAGGGGTATCACTTTCTCTTCTCCGGGTTCCAGTTTGATCTTGACGGCCACGGCGGCCGCGCTGTCGGAATTATCCAGGCGCCCATTGCTTAAACTGCCGTCTTGGGCAAAATCATCCCACACGTCCCGGCCGTCACCCTGGGCATCCCAACTGGTCACGTACGAAAACGCGAGTTGGTCCGAGGTTTTCGAAGCCAGGCACCATTCCCCCAATTCGCCGAACGCTTTGAGAAGCACGCCCTGGTAATCGCCCTCGGCCTGGAAGCGGTTCGCAAATCCTTCGGCTTTCATTTGCTGGCCGATAAAAACATCCGGCCAGGTCAGCATAATGCTGATTTCAGAGGCATGCGGAGAGGGATTGCGCACCCGGAATTCCCAAATACCGACCGGATACGAGGTCTCCCGGTAATTATTCGGTATAACGGGACTGAAAAATTCAACCGAAACATTGTGGCCCAGGCAGTGGTAGTCCACCCAGCCCCGGGGCTGGAGGGCATAATAGGTCGCGTCTCCGGTGTGGATTCTATTCCAGGCCGGCTTGAGCCGGGCGTCCGTGGACAGGGTCTTGACCGTGGGTTTAGCCTGGCCGATTTTTTCAAAAATATGAAAAGCCGCTTCCGGCAGCCAGGTCCCTGAATAAATGATATTATTCAGGCTCTGCCACGGACCAGACGATCCGCTCAGGTTGTACATAAAAGAACCCGCGCCAAAACCGCCCAGCACGACCCCCCGGTTGGGGCTGCTGCTGGCGGGCTTATCCGGCAAATCGCCCAGGGCGCGCTTCCAGGCCGCGGCCGGGATGCGATGCAATATTTTTTTTTCGGAAACAGACTGCATGCTTTCCACTTTTCCGGAAGCCGGGCTCTCCTGACCGGCATAATCCCTGGCCGTGACATAGTAAACATACCGGATACCCGGCTTTATCGTTTGATCCTTATAACTCGATTTGCCCGCCAACACACGATTTATTTTTTCAAACTTTCCCCGCGGCGGTCGGGCCCGGTAAATATTATAACCGTGAAGATCACTTTCCGCATTATCCGCCCAATCCAGATACGCCACGTTATCCACGGCCTGGGCGTAGAGTTTGGCCGGCGCCCGGGGAATGGCCTGGTCATCGCGCAAGTCCACTACGATTTCAAAAAGGGAATAACCCCACACGGTCCCGCGCTGGGTACCGTACACGCGCAGGTACCGGGCTTTTTGCCGGCCCACGTAAACGGCGTCTTCCGCGCCGTCTCCTTCCCTTTCCCGGTAAATGGTTTTCCAGTTGCGGGTATCCTGGGAAACCTGTAGTTCGTACTGTTTGGCGTACGCCGTCTCCCACGTCAGGGTCACGAAATCAAACTCCCGGGGGGAGCCGAAATCAAGATAAATCCATTGTGGATCCGAAAAATCGGACGACCAGCGCGTGTCCAAAATCCCGTCCGCCGCCAGGCCGGGCCGGTGCGTCACGTCGTTTCCCTGAACCGAAGACGCTTTCGCCTTGGTTACGCCGCCTTCCGGCGGCAGGGCGCCCGGCCGGGCCGGAAGCGAGGCCTGATCGCGTTCTTCCAGTTTCATTTCATAAAGTGAATATCCCCACTCCGTGCCCCGCTGTGTGCCGTACAGGCGCAGGTACCGGGTTTTTTGTTGTCCGGTATACAGGACGTCTTGGTCGCCGTCTCCGTCCGTTTCCCGGTAAATGGTTTTCCACTTTTGCGCGTCCTGGGAAAGCTGGAGTTCATATTGCTTTCCGTACGCTGTTTCCCAGACCAGAGTCACGACATTAAACGTTTGGGGGGAGCCGAGATCAAGATAAATCCATTGCGGGTCTGAAAAATCGGACGACCAGCGCGTGCTGTGATTTTTATCCATTACCTGGGCGGCTTGAACGTCTTCGCGGTCGTCCTGCACGGAAGAGCTGACCGCCTTGACCGGCGCGATGTCCTTGGCCTGCAGGGTTGCGGGCCAGGCGAGAGCGCCCAGGAGCGCCAGATTAATAAAAAGAAAATATTTGCGTTTCAAAACCATCCCCCCTATCCGGGTAAATGCATTGCCACCAAGACACGAAGACACCAAGAAAGAAAAAGATAAAAGTATTTAGGGTTTTATAGAAAACATATTATTTCC
>JAUXBQ010000059.1 GCA_030619365.1 candidate division FCPU426 bacterium
CCTCCATTGCGCCGGAATATGATGGCTTTCTTAATTTCATACCGGAGGTCTTGCCATGCCGGATCAGACCCTAACCCCCTTAAAACTGTCCACCAATGCCCTGCGGGTGTTGGAGAGAAGATATCTCAAGCGGGATGAAAACAATAAGCCCCAGGAAACACCCGAGGTGCTCTTCCGCCGGGTGGCCGGCAACATCGCGGAATCGGAACGGAACTACGATTCCGCGGCGGACACGCAGGCCGTGGCCGATGAATTCTACGAACTGATGGCCAACCTGGAGTTCTTGCCCAATTCGCCCACCCTGATGAACGCCGGCCGCGACCTGCAGCAGTTATCCGCCTGCTTTGTTCTCCCGATCGAGGATTCCATGGAATCCATCTTCGAGACCGTGAAAAACGCCGCCTTGATCCACAAGAGCGGCGGCGGGACCGGGTTTTCCTTTTCCCGCATTCGCCCGCAAAACGACCGGGTCCAGTCCACCAACGGCTGCGCCAGCGGCCCCATCTCCTTTATGAAAGTTTTCAACGCAGCCACCGAGGCTGTCAAACAGGGCGGCACGCGCCGCGGCGCCAACATGGCTATTCTGCGCGTGGATCACCCGGACATCATGGAATATATCCATTGCAAGCAGGATACGCGGGAGCTCACCAATTTCAACATTAGCGTGGCGGTGACCGACGCGTTCATGCAGTCCCTGGAAAACGGCAGTGACTATAATCTGCTCAATCCCCATTCGCGGCAGGTGGTGGGCCGGCTTTCCGCCCGGGACGTTTTTAATCATATCGTGCAGAATGCCTGGCAGACCGGCGAGCCTGGCCTGGTGTTCATTGACCGCATCAACGCCGCCAATCCCACGCCCCAACTGGGCGAGATCGAAAGCACCAATCCCTGTGGGGAGCAGCCCCTGCTCCCGTACGAGGCCTGCAACCTGGGTTCGATCAACCTCGCGCTGATGGTCATGGCCAAGGACGGCGCGCAGGTGGTGGATTACGGCCGCCTGCGGCGGGTGGTCCACAGCGCGGTGCATTTCCTGGATAACGTGATCGATGCCTCGGCCTTCCCACTGGAAAAAATCGGCCAGCTGGTCAAGACCAACCGCAAGATCGGGCTGGGTATCATGGGTTTCGCGGACATGCTGCTCAAGTTGGGGATCCCGTACAATTCCGAGCGGGCCCTGCCGCTGGCCGAAAATTTGATGAAATTCATTGCTGGCGAGAGCAAGCAGAAGTCGCAGGAACTTGCGCTGGCGCGCGGAGCTTTTCCGGCTTTTGCCGGGAGCGTGTACGCCCAGCGCGGCGACCGGCCGCTGCGCAACGCCACCACGACCACTATCGCCCCCACCGGGACCATCAGCATCCTGGCCGGCGTAAGTTCCGGCATCGAGCCCCTGTTCGCCCTCTCCTACGTCCGGAATGTCATGGATAACGACCAGCTGCTGGAAGTGAACCCCGTGTTCGAACAGACGGCCATGCTGCAGGGGTTCTGGTCCGCTGAGCTCATGCGCGAGATCGCGCGCACGGGCTCTATCGTGGACATGGAAACGCTCCCGGAAGAAGTGCGCCGTCTGTTTGTGACCTCGCATGACATCGAGCCCCTGTGGCATACCCAGATGCAGGCAGCCTTCCAAAAGTACACGGACAACGCGGTTTCCAAGACCGTGAATTTTCCGCGCACGTCCACGCCCTCGGACGTGGAGGAGGTCTTCCGCGAAGCCTTCCGGAGCAATTGCAAAGGCGTCACCATTTACCGGGACGGCAGCCGCGAAAACCAGGTCCTGTCCGTCTCCGGCGACGGAAAAGAGACCGAGCGCCTGGAAGAACACAAACTCGAACCGCGCAAACGCCCGGAAAGCACCTTTGGGCGCACGGACAAGATGAAGACCGGCTGCGGCACGCTCTATGTCACCCTCAACCA
This sequence comes from candidate division FCPU426 bacterium, assembly GCA_030619365.1. GTDB lineage: Bacteria > Oederibacteriota > JAAXVQ01 > JAAXVQ01 > JAUVAV01 > JAUXBQ01. Next base: position 1,915 of record JAUXBQ010000059.1, read on the forward strand.
CGACGAGCAGGGCCTGTTTGAAATCTTCACGCAGATGGGCAAGTCCGGAGGGTGCGCGGCGGCCCAGTCCCAGGGCATTGCGCGCCTGGTCTCCCTGGCCCTGCGCGCCAACGTGAATCCCGAGTCCATCATTAAAAACCTGCGAGGCATCCGCTGTTCTCACCCGGCCTGGGTAAACGGCGGCATGGTCCTCTCCTGCCCGGACGCGGTCGGCTTGGCCATTGAGCACTACCTCAAATGGCGGCAGGGCGAAGCCCCGGGCGAGAAACATTCCAGCAGCCTGTCCGCCCTGGATCAACTGACCGGCGCCTGCCCGGAATGCGGCGGGGCCATTGAACACGAAGGCGGCTGCCTCGTCTGCCGGGCCTGCGGCTTCTCACGCTGCAGTTAACCAGCCGAACAGGCGCGAAACCGGTCCTGAATTTCCTTTGCTCACCCCGTGAATTATCCGATAATAGGGATAGGTCGTTTCGCGCCCGCGGGACGGTCTGCATCTGATGTTGAAGGGGTGACCCTGCCATGCCGAAAAAAAAGCCCCCCAGCAAGCCGAAAAAACCCGCCCGCCGTATGCGCCAGCCCATGGACCTTTTGCCCGAGGAGCGCGATTTCGCCCACTGGTTGTCCAAGGATCCCGCCGTGCTGGACTATTTTTCCGGTTCCGAAGGCGGCGTCCGCCAGGAACTCTGGGTTACGCTCGAGGACCTGCGGCAACGCAAGGGCAAGACCTTTTACGTGGAACTGTTGTACGCCCTGACGCATAAATTTTTCCGGGCCCCGGACGCGCGCCGGCTCTGGGAGTCCATTGTGCGCCATAAGCGGGATCTGACCCGCAAGCTGAATCGTGACGTGGGCAGCAAGGTCGCGGTCTTGGATTACTTGGACTATCAATCCGGAAAATTAAAGGATTTGCAGCTGCTCCCGGGCAGTGATTTGGACAACCTTCTGCTCTTCGCCAACGAGGACGGCCTGACCGGCTTATACAACCACCGCTATTTCCAGGAGCGCCTTCGGCACGAGATCCTCCGCAGCCAGCGCTACCAGCACGTCTTTAGCCTGCTGTTCGCGGATCTCGACCGCTTCAAACAGTTCAACGACTCGCAGGGTCATTTAAAAGGGGACATCATGCTGCGGGAGATCGCCCACGGCTTGAAGAACGCCTGCCGGCAATCGGACGTGGTGGCGCGCTACGGCGGGGATGAATTCGCCGTGATCCTGCCGGAAACCAACTGCGAGCAGGCCCTGATCCTGGCCGGGCGGCTCAATGCTTTCCTGCCCCGGCCCGCAGGCAAGTCCTCCCCCCTCGGACCGGGCGACAAACTTACCGTTTCCATCGGCCTCAGCACCTTTCCCGCCAACGGAGAGTCGGCCGAGGCTCTGATCGGGGCCGCGGACACGGCCTTATACCGCGCCAAGCGTGGCGGACGGGATTGTGTGGCCGTGGGCAAGCGCATTCTTCGCTGCCACCAAAAAGCCAAGGCGCGCTCATTCCCCGGTGCGGGCCCGAGGTGAAGCTCTTACCGGTTTACGGAATTTCCTCTCGGCTGGGGGTTAATTTTTTTCCAGAGGTACCGAGTATTCAGATAGACGGACATAACACAATCCCCACCGGGAGACGCCACATGCCGCAGAGATGCCAACACCGCCGCGCTAAAACACACTTGCCCGCGTTATGCAGAATTCAGAACCGCCGGGATGAAATTATCCTCTCTTCCGCGGGTCAGACCAACACTCTCAGCCTGGGAGGGATGCACCTCTGCCTGCCGGTCCACCTGATTATAATCCGGACGCGTCTGATCGAAGACTCCGTGGATTTACCCGAACCCTTCGCACCGCGCGAGGGCACGGGGGTTGTGCCCCGGGGCTTCTGGGGCGAGGAAAACTGGCAGACCACGCTTGGTCTGGAAATGAGCGAGCTCCCCGGCGACCAGTGGGCGGCCCTGGAAAACCTGATGGTCGAACTCGCGGAAGACGAGTCCACGCCCTTTTTTCAATCCCTGAATAATTAAACCCGCGCCTGTTCACTCGGGCTGGTCCCTGCTCCTGGCATTTGCTATAATGGATCGCTGCCGGGTTTCGGGCCCCGGACAGACGCTTCCCGGGAGGTGCACATGCCGCCAGCCATCCTGGCCCTGGATCAAGGCACGACCGGCAGCCGGGCCATTTTGTTCAGCCACCAAGGTGCGCCCCTGGCCAGTGCCTACCAGGAGTTTCCCCAGTATTTCCCCCGCCCGGGCTGGGTTGAGCATGACCCGGAGGAACTCTGGTCCAGCGTGCTCCAGTCCATCCAACGTGTGCTCCGGCAAAGGCCCGGGGTAACCATCCAAGCCATCGGCATCAGCAACCAGCGGGAAACCACCATTCTCTGGGACCGCCGGACCGGCCAGCCGGTGGGGCGGGCCATCGTATGGCAGTGCCGCCGGACCGCGGAACGCTGCCGCCTCTTGCAGAAACAAAAGGGGATGGGTGCCTGGTTTCGCCGGCGCACCGGATTGCCGATTGACGCATATTTTTCTGGTACCAAGGTGGAATGGCTTCTAAACAACGTCCCGGCCGCGAGGCGTTTAGCCCGGCAAAACCGTCTCTGCTTCGGCACCACGGACGCGTGGGTGCTCTGGAAGCTGACCAACGGCCAAGTGCATGCCACCGACTTCACCAATGCCTCGCGTACCCTGCTTTTCAACATTCACACACGGGCCTGGGATCAGGACATCCTGAAAAAATTTAAAATCCCCAAATCGCTCCTGCCCGAGGTAAAGCCCTCTTCCGGAATTTTTGGGCGCACGGTCCGGCTCGGCCGTCTCCCGGCCGGCCTTCCCATTGCCGGGATCGCCGGCGACCAGCAGGCCGCCCTCTTCGGGCAGGCCTGTTTTAAACCGGGTACCTTAAAGAACACGTATGGCACGGGATGTTTCGTGCTGCTCAACACCGGCCGGCGTCCGGTTCGCTCCCAACACGGCCTCATTACCACCCTGGGCTGCGATGGCCGGGGCCGGCCGTGTTATGTTCTGGAAGGCGCCATCTTCATCGCCGGCGCGGCCATCCAGTGGCTGCGCGACGAGTTGAAAATATTAAATCAAGCCGCGGATTCCGCCGCGCTGGCCGAGTCCCTGCCTTCCAACCAAGGCGTGTACCTGGTCCCGGCCTTTGTCGGCCTGGGCACGCCCTACTGGGATTCCTCGGCCCGGGGCCTCATCACCGGGATTACGCGCGGGACCGGTCGGGCCCACCTGGCGCGCGCCGCGCTGGAGGCCATGGCCTATTCCACCCAGGATGTCCTGCGAACCATGCAAAAGGAGTCGCGCCTGCGTCTCTCGGCGCTTAAAATCGACGGGGGCGCCGTGGCCAATGATTTTCTCTGCCAGTTCCAGGCTGACCTTCTGGGCCTGCCCGTGATCCGGCCGAAAATTCTGGATGCAACGGCCCTGGGCGCGGCTTTTCTGGCCGGCCTGGCCGTGGGGTTCTGGGCGGGCAGCCATGAAATAAAAAAACTTTGGCAGCGCGACCGGATTTTCCGGCCCCGGGCCAGCCGCAGCCAGGCCCGGGCCTGGTACCAAGGCTGGCAGCGGGCCGTGGCCCGCACCCGTTTGCACCCCGCATGAAGCCCTACGATATCCTTATTGTCGGCGGCGGCGTTATTGGCACGGCCGTGGCCCGCGAGCTTTCCAAATACAAAATAAAGATCGCGCTCCTGGAAAAAGAAGTCGAGCTGGCTTTTGGCGTTTCCAAGTCCAACAGCGGAATCATCCACCCGGGCACGCAAACTCCCCCCCGCTCCCTGAAGGGCCGGCTCTGCCTGGCCGGCAACCGTTTGTTGCGCTCCTGGGCCCAAGAGTTGGGCGTGCATTTCAAGGAGGTCGGCGAGCTGATTGTGGCCTTCCGCGAGGAAGAACGAGCGGTGTTGCAACGTATCCAACAGGATGCCGAGTCGCTGGGCGTGTTGGGCCTGAAAATCGTGGACCGGGCCTGGCTGGCCGAGCATGAGCCGAATCTGAATCCGGAAGTCAAAGCCGCGCTGTACGCGCCCTCGGCCGGCATTGTCAGCCCCTACCGGCTGGTTTACGATTTGGCTGAAAACGCGCAGCAGAACGGTGTTGACCTTTTCCTGCAGCATCCGGTCAGCGCGATTCGGCCCGGGCGCGGGTATTTTGAAGTCGTTTCCTCCGGATCCACGGTGTTCCGGGCGCGGGTGGTGATCAATGCCGCTGGTTTGTACGCCGACGAAGTCGCCCGCCTGGTGGGAATTCAAGACATTGTGATTCATCCCCGCAAGGGTGAGGAATACCTGCTGGATAAAAAGCGGGAGAACCTGACGCGCCACTTGCTCTTTCCACTGCCCACCCCAACCTCAAAAGGCATCCTGATCATTAAATCCTCGGACGGCAATCCCATAATCGGGCCGACCGCCGAACCGGCCCAAAGCAAAGAGGATTTGGGAACCACGGACGCGGGGCTGGCCAAAATCCTGGCCAGTGTGCAAAAAATGGTCCCCACCATCCAGCGCCGGGACATTATCGCTTATTTCGCCGGCTTGCGGCCCGTGGCGGGCGACGATTTTATCATCCGGCACGAAGCCGCGCTCCCGGGCTTTATCAATGTGGCGGGCATTCAGTCGCCCGGCCTGACCGCCGCGCCGGCCATCGCGCTCATGGTTCGCGACCTGGTCCGGACCTCCGGTCTCACACTGGCACCCAAGCGTCGTTTCCAGCGCCATCGGAAACCCAGCGTGCATCTTTTTTCCCGGCCCCTGTCCAGCGCCAGGGCTCTGGTGCGTAAGGATCCAGCCTACGGCGATATCGTCTGCCGGTGTGAGCTGGTCTCCGCCCGGGAAATCCGCGACGCCATTCAACGCGGCGCCCGGACCCTGGACGGCATAAAATTCCGGACGCGGGCCCAAGCCGGGCGTTGCCACGGTGGCTTTTGTACCACGCGCATTATGAAGATTCTGGCCGAGGAACTGGGCCAGCCGCCTGAAGCGCTGACCAAGCGCGGGCCGGGCTCGGAAATCATCGCGAAGAGTCGTGACCATGACCCGGCCTGACCTGGTCATTGTGGGTGCCGGCCCGGCCGGCATGGCCGCGGCCCTGGCCGCGCGCGATCAGGGTGTGCGCGACATTCTTCTCTTGGAGCGCGATCAGCACCTGGGTGGTATTTTAAACCAATGCATTCATCCCGGGTTCGGTCTGCATCAGTTCAAGCAGGATTATACCGGACCCGAATTCGCGGACCAGTACATCCGGGAAGTCGAGGCCGCGCCGGAGATCACGGTCAGTCTCCGGACCTTCGCGGCCCGTTTCGCGCCGGACAAAACCCTGACCTGCCTGCGGCCCGGACGGGTGGATGCGATCCGCGCCCGCGCCGTGATTTTTGCGACGGGCTGCCGGGAGCGCACGCGGGAGATGATCCCCATCCCGGGCACCCGGCCGGCCGGTGTGTTTCCGGCCGGTCTGGCGCAAAAGATGATGAACTTGGAGGGCCTGCTGCCCGGCCGGACCGTGGTGATTGCCGGCTCCGGGGACATTGGCCTCATCATGGCCCGGCGCCTCACCCTGGAAGGCGCGCGCGTCCAGGCGGTTATTGAACTTCAGGCGGAATCGCGCGGCCTGGCCCGCAACGTGGTGCAGTGCCTGGAGGATTTCTCGATTCCTCTGCATTGCCGGCACCGCATTACGCGTATTCACGGACAGAACCGGGTGGAAAAAGTCAGCGTGGCGGCCGTGGACGACGACCTGCGCGATCGGCCGGGTACGGCTTTTGATATCCCGTGCGACACGGTGCTGATCTCCGTGGGACTCATTCCGGAAAACGAACTGCTGGAAATGGCGGGCGCGGCCATGGACCTGAAAGCCAACACACCCGTGGTCAGGGAACTGGGCGTCACTTCCCTGCCCGGGGTCTTCGTGGCCGGTAATGCGGGGAATATTTATGACTTGGTGGACAGTGTGACCAGGGACAGCGAGCGCGTGGGCCAAAAGGCCGAGGCGTATTTGCGGGGGGTGGCATGAAAAAACGGCTGACGTGCATTGCCTGCCCCCAGAGCTGCCTCCTGGAAGCAGAGGTCGAGGACAACCGGGTCCGGTCAATTAGCGGGAATAAATGTCCCCAGGGCGAGATTTATGCCCGCCAGGAGATCGAGAATCCCCTGCGCGTGCTGACCACCACGGTCCGCTCCCCGGGCCTTGAGGTCAAACTGATCCCCGTGCGCACTGACCGGCCCCTACCCAAGCATCGCCTGCAGGAAGCCATCCAAGCGGCGCATAAAATAAAAATCACCCGCCCGGTGCGGGCGGGTGATGTGCTGGCTGATAATTTTTTGTCTTTGCAGGTGAAATTGATTGCCACGCGCACCGCGAAGTAGCGGGCACGCTCCGGGTGGGAGCACAACCGCCCTGGCGAATCCTGCTTAGGGGTTATCCCGAGGTATTCTGCTTCTTGGGTTTATCCTTATTGGTTTCATAGAAATTTTGGATGGCCTCATAATGTTCCATAATGAGTTTGGCTTTGGCCAAGCCGAAAGTGAACCCGTAATTGTCGTCTTCGCTGCGCTTCAAGGTAATAACCGCGTTTCCTTTGAACTCACCAATTGTGTGCATGCCTGTTCCTCCTTTGGGGCCTTGGCTCGCGACCAGGTCAGGCCACGGCTGGCGTTTCCTACTCTTTTTACTCTTACTGTTCGGGCTTTGTCAAATACTAATCCGGGCCTTGGTCCTTGTGGTTTTTGACTCTGGGGGCGCCGGATTTATTTCATTTTTTCTTTCTGCCTACGGGCATGGCGTAAATCGGGATATGCTTGGCCGGCAGGTTCATTACCTTGGCCACTTTTTTCTCCTTGAATCCGGACAGCGCCGCCGTGCCCAGGCCTAAGGCCGTGGCCTGGAGAAACACGTTCTGCGCGGCGTGCCCGGCCTCGCGCTGCATCCAGGACGGCTCGGGCGTGCGGTAGCGGAGGCCGACGATCATTAAAATCGCGGGCGCCCGTTTCACCTCGCTCTTACGCAATGCCCGCTGCAACTCGGCTTTGCTTGCTCCCGAGACTATGGGCTGCAACCGGTGTCCCCGGGGCTGGTAACGGTAGAGCCCGGGGGGCAGACCCTCCACAGCTTCGGCGCACAGGTACACGTCCAGCATATAGAAGTTCATGACCGAAGGCGCGCTGCGCTTGCCGCTGCGCGGATTGGTAATCCCCTGCGCGGCCCAGAGCAACTGCCCCACCTCCGCAAGTGTAAGCGGCGTCCTGGCGTACTTGCGGACAGTGCGGCGCTCCTGGATGGCTTGTTCCAGGGACATCTCCCCGACCAGTTGGGGCGCGGGCAGCGAGACGGTTTCTTCAGTCTTGCCCATGGCAACTCCCGCCCCCACGGCCAGGTTCAAGGCCAGCCCCAGTAACATACCTGCGCTAAGCCTTCCATGAAAAGGATTCTTCATAATTATCCCGCTCCTTACCCTGTTTCAGAAAAGCGTGGACTTTTCCGGCCGTCTTCTGAATAATATTGAAACTGCCTATAGTAAGGCCTGGATGTTACGACACTTGGTACGGAGGGTTTTATGCCCCGATTCCTGTGTTTGCTAATGCTGATAAGCCTGGCAATTCCCGCGCTCGCGCCAGCGGAGTCGCTGGCGCCGGAACTCCGTGAAAACAGTCAATCGCTGGATGCCCGGTTCTGGAACGTCCTGAAAAGCCGGCCCATGGAGCATGCCTCGCTCTCTTATACCGCGGGATTTGTCCAGGGCTACGAATACGCTCTGGAACTGATCCGGGCCGCCCTGGACGCCCAGGAACTGGATTATAACAAAAATGAGATGATAAAATTCATCGCGGTTCAGAAATTCCCGCCCAAGTTCACCAACAGCCAGATCGAGGAATTGATCGGCGTCTTTTACGCGGACAAACAGAACCGGCGGTTGCCCCTGTTCGTGGCTTTCACTTACGCCCGCCAAATTCTCAGCGGTTACCCGGAAGCCTACAGCCGCATGTACATCGAAGACATGCGGCGCAAATACTTGAAACCTTAACTCATATGCCCCTGTCCGAACTTATTTGGAAAGTTTTCCCCAAGGATAACAGTCGTCGATACTTTTTTTGGGGGGGGATTAAGTCTGAATTAATGAATGCTATCAACAACCTGGTAAGCGACATTATTTTTACTCTCCTTTTTTACCGAGTACATAAGGGTATCCGCCGCGCCGATTATTTCATCGACGGTAATTAAGCCTGTGTTGAACGTCACCACTCCGATACTGAAAGTAAGTGAAGGGTTATGCTGATCGCCCAGGTCCTTGAGCTTAGTCAGTAATTTATCCCCAACGATTCGGGCAGAGACGGCGTCGGTTTCCGGAAACATAACTACGAATTCATCCCCGCCTATGCGGGCCACAACATCCATGGCGCGCATATTTTGCTTGAGCGTGCTCGCCACCAAAACCAACACCCGGTCGCCGTATTTGTGCCCCAGGGTATCATTCACGTTTTTAAAGTTGTCTATATCGAGGTAAGCCACGGATAAGGGGCGCGGCTTTCGGCTGGTGCGGCTAAGTTCCCTCTCGGCGGCTTGGAAAAAGGCGCGGTGATTATCTATCTGGGTAAGGTCGTCCGTCAATGCCAAATGAGCTTGTTTTTCCAGGCTTGTTTTTAATTTGGACACACTATAAGTAATCAAGACAAACACTATCAAACGGAAGAATTCGTTGATCACGGGTATGTAGGGTGAAGAAAAATTCTTGATTATTAAAAAATCGGCTATTAGCCACGATCCCGCGCTTATAAACGCGATCAACATGCCAGGCTTCCTCCCGGCAAACCAGGTTACCGTCAAAATGGGAAAAAGGTATATTATAGAGAATGCCAGTTCGGGCCCGGTTATATAGCGAAACAAGCCCACGACCGCGGCACAAATAATTCCAGCCAGGGTAATTCCCGTTTTCGCTCTGGATGTAATATTCAAAATCACCTGTCCTCCTTCACTATTGAACTTGTGCTGTTCTTGAACACCAGGTATTCACCGGCGGGATTGGTCCTGCCCCGTTTCAAATATGCTGATAAACCGGCACCTGTTAATTAGGTTTCTCCCTTTTTGGCGGAAGATCTTCCCGGCATTCGGATCTGCCAGTGAACTCAACTTATCTTTTAGAAGTCCGCGAGCGTCTGGGGGGCCGAACCTTTTCTGCCACCGACAACTGCTCCTCGGCGTTATTGGCACCCGCCGCGGCGTGGGACCGCAAATGCAGACGGACCTTGATGTCCTGGCCGACAGCGTACAGCGTGGGCACCCAGACCAGGGTCAGCATGGTGGCAAAGACAATGCCCCAGAGCATGGCCATGACCATGGGCACGATGAAGGGGTCTTTACCTCCCAGGCCGTAGGCCGTGGGAATCAAGGCGGCCGTGGTGGTCAGGGTGGTTAGGAGCACTGGCCGCAGCCGCGTCTGGGCCGCGTCCAGGATGGTATTGTGCGAGCTGCGGGCGAATTCCTTTCGTTCACGGGACAAATGGTTGGTGAAACTGAGGATGATCAGCGAATCGTTCACCACCACGCCGCTCATGCCCATCATGCCGATCAGGGCCATGAACCCTAAGGTCATGCCCTGCAGCCAGAAGGCCAAAATTACGCCAATCGCGCCGAACAGAATCGCGAACATGATAATCAGGGGCTGGCTCAATGAATTCAGCAGCACGACTAAAATAAAATAAACGGCCAAGACCGCCAAAATACCGGCCCGCAGCATGTTGGTCATAACCTCGGCCGATTCCTCCGCTTCGCCCGAGGCCACCAGCTGGATACCCGGATACCGCAGGGGCAGGTCCTGGAATTGGGCGAAGACTTTATTTTTCACCTCGCCGGACGAGGTCACGTCATTGTCCACGTCCGCGGTCAGGGTGATCACCGGCTGGCCCTGGTAATGCTGGATGGATTGAAAGGCCGGTTTGCGCTCCAGGCTGACAAAGCGGCCCAGGGGAATCAGCTTGCCCGCCCGGTTCCGGATCAAGAGGTCCTTGAGCGTGGCTTTCTGCCCGCGGCTGGCCTTGTCCAGTTGCACGCGGATGTCCACCTCTTCTTGCCTAAAACGCACGCTGGACACCACTTCGCCCTCAAAGGCCAGGCGCACGGAATTGGCCACGTCAGCCACGGTCAAGCCGACCTGGGCCAGTTGGGCATAATCAATATGAATCACTTCCTCGTCCTTGGCGTACTTCAAATCCGAATCCGGATCCAGGACACCGGGAAGCTCTTTTAAAAAGGCCAGGATTTCCTGCATGGCCTGCTGC
>JAUXBQ010000325.1 GCA_030619365.1 candidate division FCPU426 bacterium
CCAATGACGCCGGGTTGTTTGGAAATTATTTAGAGAAACGAGGCCAGGTTATGCTGAAAAAAACCGTGATCTGCGTATTCGCGCTGCTAGTCGGATTAACCGCCACTGTCCTGGCCCAGCGGCCGGACAAAACCCGGCTTCCGCCCCTGCCCTGGGATCAACTTCATGCCCCCAAGGTACAGGAATTCGTGCCAGGTGAGATCCTGGTCAAATTCCGGGAGAACTTCACCAGTCGAGACCGGCAAAAGTTCAATAGCCAGGTCCAGGCCCAGGCCCTTAACCGGCAGGAAGCTGTGGCTGCCTTTCACTCGCACTATAAAACCCGGCCCAAGGGCGCTGCTATCGGCGACTGGCAGTTGCTGAAACTGCCGACCGGGCAGGACGTGAAAGCCGCAGTGGCTGAGTTTGGCAAAAACGCGCTGGTGGAAAACGTGGAACCCAACGGCCTGGTTTATGCCGCGGCGATTTCCACCACGTACACGCCCAACGGCGCTTTTAATGATCCGTATTACACGGACGGTTTTTCGCTCTGGTGGATGGATCGAATCTGGGGAGATGAAGCAAAAAACACAGGTTATTTTTTCAGTGAATTAAGTGAAGTGATTGTCGCCGTATTGGATACCGGTGTGGACAATGATCATCCGGAATTTACCGGCCGGCTGGTCGCAGGCTGGAATTACGTGGGAGGGAACAGCAACACTGACGACGACAATATATGGTTCGGCACGATTCAAATCCAGGGACACGGGACCCACGCCGCCGGACTTATCGTGGCCACGGTCAACAACGCCTCCCAGATCGCGGGCACGGCCTGGGACACGCGCGTCAAGGTTATGCCTATTAAGGTGCTGGACAGCACGGCCGGCGGGAGTTTAGCTGATGTCGCTAGCGGCATTCTTTACGCTACTAGTAACGGCGCCCATATCATTAATATGAGTTTGGGTGCCTACCAGGATTCAGCCGCAGTAAGTAGCGCAGTTTCTACTGCTGACGGCGCAGGCGTCATGATGATCGCGGCCGCGGGCAATGACAATATAAATATGAATTTGAATCCTCCCACTAACATGTATTATCCTGCTTGTTATCCTGAGGTCTTATGCGTGGGGGCCACGGATGCTGAGGATTATGTCACGATCTATTCAAACTGGAGCGACCCGGCCGGGCTGGTGGACTGTGTAGCTCCGGGTGGTATGCTCACAGAATATATTTATAGCCCTCCAGCGCCAACCCCGACAGTTGTATGGCCGGAGGACAATGGCGTGACCTCCACGGCCCGCACCGGCGGCGTAAGCGCGGTGGACGGGACCTCGTTTGCCTGTCCGCAAGTCGCGGGATTGGCGGCTTTGCTTAAGTTGCAAGTACCTACTCGCACCTCAAGTGATATAAAAACGCTAATCTTAAATGGTTGTGAATTAACCGGAGGGGGAGATCCCCGCGCAATGGGAGCTGGCCGGATTAATATGGCGAACTCGCTTAATGTGAATCCACTGACACCAACAATTACACCTACTTCCACTGCTACTCCCACTCGAACGCCAACTCCAACCATAACACACACGTCTACAATTACGCCGACGTTTACGCATACCCCCACCATAACCGAGACTTCTACTATTAGTCCTACTCTCACAACCACACCTACTTCAACTGCCACGCCCACCATCACCGTGACGTCCACCGTGGTGCCACTGGTCTACGCGGACAACGAATTCCAGGCCTATCCCCAACCTGGCAAGGACCGGGTGCGCCTGGCCTACCGCTTCAGCGGGATTGGGCGGGTCAGTATTGAACTTTACAATGCCAGCGGTGAGCGGGTGCTGCACGTGGATGACCAGCCCGTGGATCAGGGCGAATACGCTTTTACGGACGTGATCACGCAGGACCTGGGCACGGGCGTGTATTATATCAAGATGAAGATTGAAGACGCGGCCGGCGTCCGGGTGATTACCGGGAAAATCGCCGTCGTGCACTAAAACCTGCAATATGTTATAAAACATGCAGGCAAGCGAAGTAGGGAACAGGCATGCCTGTTCCCTAC
>JAUXBQ010000058.1 GCA_030619365.1 candidate division FCPU426 bacterium
GTGGCCAATACCCTGGCGCTCCTGGCGCACAAGCACGGTAAAAAGACGCCCCAGGGCATCACCATGGACTTCCCGCTGAGCGCCAAGGAATTGGCCGAGTCGGCCGGGCTGGTGGGTGAAATCGACAAGGTGCGCGACATTCTGGACAAACTGGCCAAGGCCAAAGTCATCAGTTTCGAGGGCGAACAAATCATCGTTTTATCGTTGGAGAACCTCGAGAAATTCATCAAGTACCTTGAAATGAAAGAGGAGTTCGGCGTCTAGCCGCTCACCGGATACCAGACCATGCAGATTACTGTCTTGGGTGCGGCCGGGGGACAAGCCCCCGGGCAAAGTCTCACAGGGTTTCTCATCGACGACGCGATGCTCCTGGATGCCGGGACCGTCGGCTCACAGCTTGATTTGGCGGCGCAACGGAAAATCAAGCACGTGCTCATCACCCATGCCCACCTGGATCACGTAAGCGCTCTGCCATTCCTGCTGGATAATCTAATCGGGAGGGTTCCCGGGCCAGTCATGGTCTACGGATTACCGGAAGTTTTGCAGGCCCTGCGGGACAATATCTTCAATAATAAGATCTGGCCGGATTTTTTGGTACTGCCCACCCCGGAGCAACCGGTTCTGAAATTACAACCCGTAGCATCCGGGAAACCTTTCTCAATAAACGGGTATTCCGTTACGCCGGTCTCCGTGAAGCATTCTTTCGCGGCCGCGGCGTATCTCATTAGCAACCCTGGAGGGACCGTCATCTTTACCGGGGATACCGGGACGGTTACCGAACTTTGGCAGACGGTCTCAGGGCTGGCTAAAGTGCACGCCCTGTTCATGGAGTGCTCGTTCCCCCGGGAACAGCGGGAAATGGCTAAAATGACGGAGCATCTTTCCACGGACGATATCGCGAGCGAGGTGGCTAAAACCGGCCGTGGGGCAGACATGCCTGTATATCTATATCATTGCAAACCGGAATATTGCGAGGAAATCGCCGCGCAGGCCAAGACCATCAATCACCTGCGGGTGCGTCTGGTCACCGGAGGCGAGGTTTTTAATTTTATTGGCTGAGCACGATCTGGCAGACGACCAACGGAAGTCCCGTAATTATTGTATAATTGTTCCGGTTGGGGAAGCCCCCAGGGGCCACTATTTTAAAGGGAGGGATGCGGCATGCGCAATTGGATCAGCGGTATAACTGTTATCGCAGTTCTCATGGGAATGGCCGGGTGTGGAGGCGTAGACCCGGACGTACGTCGCGGCAACACGTTTTATGCGAACGGAAAATATTACGAAGCGTCCCAGGCATTTGCACGGGCCCAGGCCAGAAAACCGGAAATATTCGAGGACGAGGAGCTCCGGATACGGTTTAAGGACGCCTATTATTACTACGGCGGACAGATGGAACTGGCCGGCAGCCTGGACGCGGCTGTGAAGTACTACGAAAAAGGTTTTGAATTGGTGCCGACCGAAGCCGGCATGTGCGACAAGTTGGCTGATTATTTCTGGGAAGGCGAGGAATTTGCCAAGGCCGCCAAATATTTTGCGGTGCTCGTGGATCTGGACGCCCAGGCGCCGGACACCGAAAAAAAATGGATGATTCTCGGGGAGGACTATTACGCCCTGGGGTATTCGTTGTATAAGAGCAAACGTTTCGAGGAAGCGGTGGAGGCACTGCGGCAGTCGCTGAAAGCCTCGCCCAAGGGACGCTTTGCCCGTAAGGCCAAAAGCGCCCTGGAGAGCGCCAAGTACGAACTGAAGAAGAAAAAGTGAAATTGGATCAATCCGCCGAACGCCAGGTCTTTACGGTCTCGCAGGCCGTGGACCAGGCGCGCGCGTTGCTGGAAAACACCTTTCCCAAGATCTGGATCGAAGGCGAAGTTTCCAACTTCAAACGCCATTCTTCCGGCCATTTTTATTTCACCCTGAAAGACGCGCACAGCCAGCTGCGCTCAGCGATGTTTCGCGGCGCCAACCGTTTGGTCCGGTTTCAGATGGAGGACGGGCTCAAAGTTCTGGCCGGCGGCCGGATGTCGATCTACACCGCGCGCGGGGATTTTCAACTGGTGGTCGAGGCCTTGGAACCGGCCGGTCTGGGCGCCCTGCAGTTGGCGTTCGAGCAGCTTAAGAAAAAACTGGCCAATGAGGGACTGTTCGATCCATCCCGCAAGCAGCCCCTGCCCATGTTTCCCCGGCGCGTGGCTGTGATCACTTCTCCGACCGGGGCTGCCATTCAGGATATTTTAAACGTGACCGGCCGGCGGTCGCCGCTGGCGGACATTTCCGTCTACCCGGTGCGGGTTCAGGGCGCGGGCGCGGCCGAGGAGATCGTCCGGGCCCTGCGCCGGCTGAATGAAACCGGCGGCTGGGACGTGATCATTTGCGGCCGCGGCGGCGGTTCGCTGGAAGATTTATGGGCGTTTAACGAAGAAATCGTGGCGCGCGCCCTGGTCGCGTCCGCCATACCCGTGATCTCGGCCGTGGGGCACGAAGTGGATTACACGATTGCGGATTTTGTCGCCGACGCGCGGGCGGAAACCCCGACCGCGGCCGCGGAAATGGTGGTGAGGGACCGCCGGGAGCTGCTGGATCAAGTCAGGGCTCTGCGCCGGATTCTGTCCGGGAAAGTCGGTGATCGCCTGCGGGAGGCCCGGCGACGGCTGGAACGGGCGCAGACCTCCCGTTTGCTGACCAAACCCCTGGCCGTGTTTGAACCCCTGGCGCAGCGGCTGGACGACCTGTCCGTCCGGCTGCGGGGAACGGCCGTGGGCCGCCTGCGCCTGGCCCGGGAGCAGTGGCGGGGTCTCTTGGCCCAGCTTGAGGCGCTCTCGCCGCTTAACGTGATGCGGAGGGGGTATTCGCTGGTTTTTAAGCATCCCCAAGATCAATTAATTAAAAATGCCGAGTTACTGTCACCTGGGGATGTGTTGCGCGTACGTTTTTCGCAGGGTGAAGCGAAATGTCAGGTTGACAAAATTACTAAAGATAAGAGTTAAACACTTGGGATTTATAAAAACCGATGTAAAATAAACATTTTGTTGGAAAATGTCCGGGAGGTCTTTTTCCAAAACGTTGAAGCGGAAAGCGTATTCGCAACTTGCCCGGCCGAGAATGACTTTGCAGATCAGCACATTTTCGCAATGACCGCCCAACGTTTCCCCAAAAGACCTCCCGGACGAAGTTGCGACAGTATATTCCATGAATTTGGACAGCAGTGAATTTTATTGAGAAGTACAAGGACTGGTTAAACAAGGAGCATGGAAATGAATAAATATAATACATTTGGTGTAATAATCTGTCTCTTTGTGGGCGCCGTCAGTCTTATGTTTGTCGGCTGCGGAAAAAAATCCGCTCCAGAAGGAATTCCTACCGTTGTTCAAGAAGCAATACAACCCCAAACTGAAGAAGAATACCAGCAAATGCAAACTGCCGCGTACCGTGAACGACTGGATAAGAATATTCAACATATTGAGCAGGAATTGGCCAAGGGAACGTTTTATTCGGATCCCATCGATGATTCTATTTTGGATTTAGGGAAGGCCCAAGATCCGAGGGCGATACCAACATTATGTAAAGTATTGGAAGAATGCCCAGTGGCCGAAGCACGTGAGTATGCCGCGAGAGCCATAGGCTGGATTGGTGATCCGGCGGGGATTCCGGTGTTGAAAGAAGCGCTGAAGGACAAAGACTATCAAATAAAGACATTCGCTGCTGTTGCGTTGGTTCGGTTGGGGGCCCACGAGGAGGCACGTTCAACATTGAAAATGATCGCTTTAAAGGAAAATGTTGATGACTGGGAACTGAACGTAGAAGCCCCTTACTGGGAAGAAACGGGTGAGGCGCGTGAAAAGAAAAAGAAAAATAAAATAGCTAGGTTGAAAAACAGCACGTTGGCTCATTGGGCTTTAATATCATTGGCTAAGACAAGAAACGAGCAAACTATAAGTATTATTAGACAAGTCATGAATGATAACAATACACGACTACGCGTTTCTGCTGCGAGATATTTAGTCGGCACAAAGCACGAAGATGATGCGCTAACAACTTTGGAGAAGGTTGCTACTTATAAAGACGCAAATCAATTTGAGAGAATCAAAGCTCTTAATGGATTGATCGAAAGTGGAAAGGACATTACAGCGTTATTAAAGGAAATCGAAGGTGAATCGAAAGGATATGTTTTGCGTGAAGTGAAAAAATTGATGAATAAAACAGAAAATAAGTAATGTCAAAGATCCAGGCGCTGCTGTATATTCCGGTTTTGTTATTCATGGCCGCATCCGAGACTATTGCTTATGAACAACAAGATGCTATTATTTATGCATTAGATCACTATGAAAATTATAACGAAAAATATGACAATTTTAGCCCGGCAGATTGTGCGAATTTTATATCTCAATGTCTAATCGCCGGGGGTATACGTACAGATGATGATGAAATACTTAAAAAAGCTGGCATTCCTAAATGGATGGTTAAAAAGGGAGGCGTAATTTACAATTGTAAAAGTTTAGGCAAATATTTAAAGCGAAAGGGTGCGGGATATAATAAAATCACAACAATAAATGATATACCATTGGGTTTGTCTTCTGGTGATGTTGTGATTTTTCAGCATAAAGTATTAACATGTAAATGGCACGCAGTTATCATTGTTGCTGGTAGAGGGAAGAGCGCTCTGTATGCGGCCCATACCAGCGACACGGATGATGGAAAATTAAGCTTGTATTTAAATAAAAGACAAAAATGGGTGGCACATATATATAAGCCGGCTGACATTCGGTTGGATGAAAACGGAACGAAAAAAGCAGAAGTAAGTGAAATCGAGTTAAAAGAAGGGGAAGGATATATAAACGGTTTTAAAAAAATTATGCGCTATCATGGTGGCGAAAAATTTGTGGCGGATTTCAGATATTATAAGTTGACTATAACCAACGCGCGTTTTATAGGCGTGGAATTTAAAGAGGACGGAACAATTAACGTAACTCAATCAAACTGGGGGGTAAAAAATCTTCAGGCGGATGTTAAAGTCGAAATTCGTGAAGTGATCCAAGGGCGCTTACGAGAAATTGCGCCAACGGAATTTACGTCGACACTTACTGGATATATGACCAATGAATTGCTGGAGAATAGAGGCCGTTATCAATATGATCAGCGTGGGTTTGCCGCGGCCTCGGTTTCTCTTTATATTCCACAAGAAATGCATTACAGACATTACCCCGTGGCGGAGTTCGATGACCCCGATGCGCCCGATAACGCTATGGCGCCATTTAATGTTATGGATTGCATTGCTGATAATTATTTACAATTAGGCTTGAAATATGATCCGGGAACCAATACAGTGTCATTTTCAGCTCGCAATTTGATATTGAGTGACGTTCCTTGGGGGGGACCTCCGGATGTCATGGAGGCACATGGAAAGATAAAGCCTAAAAAATAAAAGGGATGAGAGAAATAATTCATAATTGTTGAGTGTAACCTTGAATAGCAGTATTCCTTCTTGTCACCACTAGAAGAAGAAGGGATCATGAACACCTTTTACCAGGAGACGGTTAGTGATGACAAAAAAAGCCGGACGCGTAACCAAGAAAAAAAACACCACGCCAGCGGCACCCAACTTTGAAAAAGCCCTGGAGCGCCTGGAGGACATTGTCAGCCAGTTGGAAAGCGCCGAAGCACCCCTGGAAAAGGCGCTGGCCCTGTACGAGGAAGGCGTGGGGCTGGCCCGGTTTTGCTCGGAACAACTGAAAGCGGCGGAACGACGAGTCGAGCTTTTGGAAGATAAAGGGGGAACGCTGCGCGGGCGCCCGCTGGCCGACCAGCCCCGGGAAAACGCCTGGGGGGCGGAAGATCAGGAAGATGACCCGGAAGCGGATGAGACGGAGGATGGTTTTGAAGACAGCAGCGAGGAAGAAGACCCGGCGGAAACCGGCGACGATAGCACGCCGGACTCGGGTCCAGCCGGGAAAAAAGACCAAAAAAGCCTCTTCTAGGCAAGCACCGGGCTTTTCTTTATCCGCGTTCCTCAGCCAGAAACGCAAGCTGGTGGATACGGCGCTGGACCACGCCTTGCCGCGCAAGGACTATTTTCCGGCCAAGCTGCACTCGGCCATGCGGCACAGCGTTTTTTCCGGAGGCAAGCGGCTCCGGCCCATCCTGGTCCTCGCCGCGGCGGAGGCCTGCGGCCAGCGCGCCCAGGCCGTCATGCCCGCGGCCTGTGCCCTGGAGTGCATTCACACCTACTCCCTGATCCATGACGACCTGCCGGCCATGGATGATGATGATTGGCGGCGCGGGAACCCGACATGCCACAAAGTGTTCGGCGAGGCGGCGGCCGTACTGGCCGGCGACGCGCTGCAAACCTTTGCCTTTGAGTTGATCGCGCGGGTACCTGCTTCCGCGTCCGGGAAGGACCGGGGCCGGCTGGAAGCGATTCGCCTTTTGGCGCAGGCCGCGGGCATGGCCGGCATGGTGGGCGGCCAGATGGCGGATATTGTGGCCGAGGGCCAGGACGTGAACCTCCCGATCCTGCAATACATTCATACGCACAAGACCGGGCGTCTGATCCAGGCGGCCTTGCTGATCGGCGGCGTGCTCTCGGGCGCTACGGCGTCCCAACTGAAGGCCCTCTCCGTTTACGGGGAGACCTTGGGCCTGGCTTTTCAGATCACGGACGACGTGCTTAACGTGGTCGGGGAAATGGAGCGGATGGGGAAAAATGTGGGAACTGATTCAGCACGGGGCAAGGCCACCTATCCCGCCCTCTACGGCGTGGAAGGATCCCGCACCCAGGCACGCCGGTTAATGGAGCGGGGGATTCAAGCCCTGCAGCCCTTGGGGCAGCGGGCGGAACCCCTACGGGTCCTGGCCCGCTATATCGTACAACGCGAGGTGTAAAAAAATTGGATAAAATTCTGGAGGGGTTTCTGGAATTCGGTCGCGTTATCGGCATAATCGTGACCCATAAAATAGTCGTTACCACCTTCACGGCCTGGATGGTCGCTTCCTTTGTCAAGGTGCTGGTCCATTTCGGCAGCCACAAACGGTTTGATTTCACGCTGCTGGTGGACACGGGGCGCATGCCCAGTTCACACTCCGCCTTCGTCTCCAGCCTGGCCACGGCCATTGGGCTGGAGGCGGGCTGGACCAGCCCGGTGTTCATGCTGGCCCTGGGCTTCTCCCTGCTGGTGATGAACGACGCAGCCGGCGTCCGCCGGGCCGCCGGCTACCAGGCCAGGCTGCTCAACCGGGTGGTCGATGATATGTATCATAAAAAACCCTTTCGCCCCGAACGCTTGAAAGAGCTATTGGGCCACACCCGGCTGGAAGTAGCGGCCGGCATGGGTATCGGCGTGGCCTGGGCCCTGTTATTGAGTATTTAAACTTGGGCTGAAGCAGCAGTGTCCAAATGAGCAATTTACAAGGCAATTGATCCACGGATTACACGGATTATGAAGATGAGCAAATACGAAATCCGAAGCACGAAATACGAAACAATATCGAAATACCAATGTTCTAATGACCCCAACCTCAGTTTCGTATTTTCTTTTTTGGTCATTTGAATTTGTTCCCCGCGCCAAGGCTTCGCGGGACAAGTCGATTTTCGATATTCGATATTCGGATTTAGAATGCTACCGTATATGTGTAATTCCTATCCGGCGTATGCCGGATGCGGATAAACTTTTAATTTTATTTGAACAAGAATGAGTGAAGGTTGCATATGTCGCTTTTAGAGAAAATTCAATCACCAGCGGACGTAAAGACCCTTTCCCGGGATGAATTACTGACGCTGGCCGCCGAAATACGGAAGTTCATGATTGATGCCGTGTCCGAGATCGGGGGGCACCTGGCTTCCTCCCTGGGCGCCGTGGAACTGACCCTGGCCCTGCATCGTGTTTTCCAACTTCCGGAAGACATGATTGTCTGGGACGTGGGACACCAGACCTATGCCCACAAGCTCCTGACCGGACGGCGCGAACAGTTCCACAGCTTGCGCCAGTTTCAGGGCATCTCGGGATTTCCCAAGCGGGAAGAGAGCGAGTATGACACTTTCAACACGGGTCACTCCTCAACCTCCATCTCCGCGGCCTTAGGCCTGGCCCGGGCCCGGGACTTGGCCGGGAAAAAACACAAAGTGGTGGCCGTGATCGGCGACGGGTCTCTTTCCAATGGTCTGGCCTTCGAAGCCTTGAATGACGCGGGGCATAAAAAAACCGACCTGATGGTGATTCTGAACGACAACCGGATGTCGATTTCCTCACCCGTGGGCGGCCTCTCGCATTATCTTAATCAAATCATTACCGGCCGCATGTACAACCGCCTCAAGGAGCAGGTTGAGAGCTTGCTGGCGTCCATCCCGGCCGTGGGGAAACCGGCCCTGAAACTTACGAATTACCTGGAGGAAATCACCAAAGGCTTGATCGTGCCCGGTGTCCTGTTCGAGGAATTGGGGCTTCGGTATCTGGGCCCGGTGGACGGGCATGACCTCACCGCCCTCATGACCACCTTTGAACGCGTGCGCACGCTTCCCGGTCCGATCCTACTGCACGTGATCACCAAAAAAGGGAAGGGATTCGAGCACGCTGAAAAGAATCCCGTGGCGTTTCACGGCACGCCTCAATTCGATACCTGCACGGGCGAAAGCAAAACCTGCCCGGCCCTGACATTTTCCCAGGCGTTTTCGCAAAGCCTGTTGCACTTAGCGGACCGGGATGAACGCGTGGTGGCCATTGTCGCGGCCATGACCTCGGGAACCGCCCTGGATGATTTTGCCGCCAAGCTGCCGGAGCGGTTTTTCGACGTGGGCATTGCCGAGAGCCACGCCGTGACCCTGGCCGGCGGGCTGGCGGTCGGGGGGGTTCGGCCGGTGGTGGTTATTTATTCCACCTTTTTGCAACGCGCCTATGACCAGATACTGCACGACATCTGCCTGCAGAATCTGCCGGTGGTGTTCGCGCTGGACCGGGCAGGCGTGGTGGGCGAAGACGGTCCCACGCACCACGGGATTTACGACATCGCCTATCTGCGGCACATGCCCAATATGACGATTTTAGCGCCCAGCAACGCGCAGGAACTGCTGGGCCTGCTGAAAAGCGCGCTGGAGCGAAACGGGCCCACGGCCATTCGTTATCCGCGCGGCAGCGTGCCGAACGGCGAAATCCAGCTGGACCAGGCCCCGATTCCGATCGGCCGGGCCAGGCTGATCCAGCCCGGCCGGGACGTATTGATCATGGGCCTGGGAAACATGCTTGTCCCGGCCCTGGACGCGGCCAAGATCCTGGCCGGCCAGGGTGTTCAGGCCGGCGTGATGGATCCGCGCAGCGTGAAACCCCTGGACGCGGATGCCATCTGCCAGGCCGCGCAGGCGGCCGGGGCCGTGGTCACGGTGGAGGACCATGTTACGACCGGCGGGTTCGGCAGCGCGATCCTGGAACTGTTGCAGTCCCGCGGGCTCGCGCGAATTCCCGTCCGCTGCCTGGGTTGGCCGGATGAAATCATCTCCCAGGGATCTTGTGAACAGCTTTTCCAGCAGTACCGGTTAACCGCCGAAGGCATTGCCCAACAGGCCGCGGATCTTCTCAAGACGCAGCAGCAATCCCTGGCGCAACCTAGCGAGTGATGAACCCTTCGAAAAAAATGCGCCTGGATCAGTTGGCCGTGGAACGGGGCATGTTCACCAGCCGCAGCCAGGCCCAGGCCGCCATTATGGCCGGTGAATTGTTCACCGACGACACCCTGCTCTCCAAGCCCGGTCATTTGGTGGAACGGACCATTGCGCTTTCGCACAAATCACGGCGGCCGCGCTATGTCGGACGCGGAGGCTACAAGCTGGCCGGCGCGCTCAAGGATTTCAGGCTGGACGTGGAGGGTTTTGCCTGCCTGGACGTGGGCTCCTCCACGGGCGGATTCACGGATTGTCTGCTGCAGCAGGGCGCGGCGCGGGTCTGCTGCGTGGACGTGGGCAAGGGACAGCTCGATTACTGGTTGCGGCAGGATGAGCGAATCATTGTCAGGGAAGGCGTGAACGCCCGTTACCTGAAACCAGCCGATTTTTCCGAGTTGTTTGATCTGGCGGTGATTGACGTCTCCTTCATTTCGCTGGTAAAAATCCTGCCGGCCGTGAGCCCCCTGGTCAAACCGCGCCACGGGAAAATACTGGCCCTGATCAAGCCCCAGTTTGAGGTGGGACCGGCCGCTATCGGCAGGGGGGGCATCGTGAAGGACAAACAGGCCCGGGACACGGCCATACAGCACGTCCTCGAGGCTTTGACCGGCATTGGCCTGACCAGGCAAGGCGTGAAGTCCAGTTGCTTGAAGGGTACGGACGGGAATCAAGAATATTTTCTTTTGGCGGAAAAAACATCATGATCCTGGAACTGAACGTACGGAATATTTCGTTGATGCCGGCCCTGTCCCTGGAACCCGGGGAGCGGCTCAGCGTGCTAACGGGCGAGACCGGGGCGGGGAAATCGATCCTGCTCGGCGCGTTGTCCCTGTTGTTGGGCGAGCGCGCCTCAGGAGACAGTATTCGAGCGGACTGCGAGACCGCCACGGTCGAGGCCCTGTTTCAGGTTTCCGGCCTTCCGCAGATTTCCCGCTTGCTCGCGGCCCACGGCCTGCCGCCCTGCGAAGAGGACGCGCTGATTCTGAAGCGCGTTTTGTCCCGGTCCGGCAGGGGCAAATGTTACGTGAACGGCGGCTTCACCACCCTCTCGGTCCTGGGATTGATCGGCGAGGAATTGGTGGATTTGCACGGGCAGCATGAACACCAATCATTGCTGCACCGCGGGAGGCAGCGCGATTTGCTGGACCGCTGGGCCGGGTTGCAGGCAGTGCGCGAAAAGGTCAATCAGGCCTACCTGAAGCTGCGCGCCAGCCGCGAGGCCCGGGAACGCCTGGCCCTGGACGAGGCCGAGCGGACGCGGCGGCTGGACCTCCTGAATTTCCAGGTGGATGAGATCGATTCGGCCGGCCTCCGGCCCGGCGAGCAGAATACCTTGCAAGAAGAGCGTTCCCGGTTGATGCATGCCGAAAAACTGTTAAGCTCAGTGCACCACGTGCTGGATGTGCTGCATCGCCGCGAGGATACCGCGGCCCGGGACGGGCTGGCCGAATCCGCCGAGGCCCTGGCCGGACTGGCCCGGTTTGACGATAATATGGGCGCTCTGGCCGATGATCTCCGCTCAGCCGAAACCCTGACCGGCGAGGTCGTGAATCGCCTGATCGATTTTGCGGATTCCTTTGAAGCCGATCCCGCGCGCCTGGAACATGTGGAGGAACGCTTGGATCAGCTGCAGAAATTGTCCCGGAAATACGGCGAAAACGAGACGGCCATTCTGTCGTTTCGCGACCAGGCCGCCAAGGAAAGGGACCAACTGGTACGGCAGGACGATACCCTGGAGGAACTGGACCGGGCCGAGGCCAAGCTGACCGGAGAATTATCCGCGCAGGCCCGGCAGTTGTCTCAGGACCGGCAGTCCGCGGCGGAAAAACTGGGCACGCAACTGTCCCAGGAACTGAAAAAATTAGGATTCGCGCAGGCCATGTTTAAGATCAGCGTCTCACACCGCGAAGAAGAGGCGGGTTGGGTCTTCTGGGACGAAAAGCATTATCACTGCGGCCCGAACGGCGCGGATGAAATTGAATTCCTCATTTCCCCTAATCCCGGCGAGGCGCTGAAACCCGTGGCCAAAATTGCGTCCGGCGGCGAATTGTCGCGGATTATGCTGGCCATCAAAGTGATCGCGGCCACGGCCGCTCAGGTGCCCACCATGATCTTTGACGAAGTTGACGCAGGCATCGGCGGAGCCACGGCCGAGGCCGTGGGACGCAGTCTGCAGACCCTGTCCCAAGAGCGCCAAGTGATGGTGATTACCCATTTACCCCAGCTGGCGAGGTTCGCGGACCGGCATTTTCTGGTGTCCAAGCAGGTGACCCAGGGGCGTACGCAGACCATTGTGGAGCTGCTGGAAGGGGAGGAACGTGTGAAGGAAGTGGCCCGGCTCATGGCCGGGGAGCAGATCACCGAAACCGCTCTCCAGCACGCGCAGGAATTAATCGAGAAAAATTAATCACCGCAAAGACGCGGAGTTCGCAGAGGGAAAATATAAAATGGAAGAGAATAATCAGGCATTTCAATATTTAATATCACTTGGACAATCATTAATTCCATTTTTAATACCAGTTGTTACTTTACTACTGGGTTTTTGGGCAAGAAGTCTGTTTGATACACGAGATTTGCGGAGAAAAATATTAGATGACCCGTTTAAGAGTTTTGATAAA
>JAUXBQ010000101.1 GCA_030619365.1 candidate division FCPU426 bacterium
GCCTATAAACAATTTTCGGATAATTTGTATTTATTGATTAAAAGCAGGAAATTAAAATCCATTCTAATGGTGTCAGCCTTACAGGGGGAAGGCACGAATATCCTGACAGCGAACTTGAGCGTATTCATGTCCAGGAAGTTTTTCAAGGATACCCTGATTATTGATGCCAACTTACGTAAACCTTCGATGCATAATTTATTTAATATTCCTTCCCGCCCCGGTTTGGCCGGTATTCTCGAAGACCAAGTTGCGCTGGAGGATGCTGTCACGAAATTGGATTCACATTTGAATGTCATGCCCGCCGGGAATTCTTCCTTCGATCCCATCGCCCTGCTGTCCTCAATAAAGATGAACGACATTATTAGCCAAGCCCAGGAAAAATATGAAGTGGTTTTGATAGATTGCGCAAATTTAAGTGATTATAAGGATGGTGAAGTTATTTCTTTAAATACCGACGGAGTGGTCTATGTCGTGTGTGAAGGCAGAACCCGGCGGCAGGTGGTTAAAAATGCGGTGAAACTATGGGAAAACCGGCGCTCAAATTTGCTGGGTGTGGTTTTGAATAACCGCCGGTTTGTCATTCCCGAAATGCTGTATATGAGGATTTAAGCCTGCTGTCTCCAACCAAATTATTTACCCCGCAGTGACTGCCGGGCGGGCGAACCGCTCAGATTAAGCGTCAGGGCGGCTGCGGTGCATTTGAAACCGCTAAACGTTAGCGTGAATATGATCGGCTTAAGCAAACACAGCGGCGAAACATTATTATGGCATCAAGAGTAACATTCCGCCTTACTCCAGCTTGCCATCGCAGTTTTTATTTACCCGGCAAATTACCAGGAGCGGAGAAAATATCTAAACGGGTGAGACTATTTTGGAAACCATGGTTATCCTATTTCAGGGTTTCTTGGTCGCTTTCGGCGTTATGGGTGTTTTATGCCTGGTGGCTGTCACTCCTTGGGTTTTGGCGAACTTTAATTTGGTTAATATTGTTTTATTCTGGTTTGTCGTGGTTTTGTTCGGCAATTTAACCGGCAAACTGGTTTTGCCTATGCTGCCGAAGATCTCCCTTTATCAGATTGTCCTGCTAATTTTAATTTTTGCCTTTTTCTCCCAGGTGGTGATTGGAAAACTGCGTTTGCTACCGCTAACCGTAATTGAAATCGCGATGTTTTTATTTTGCATTATCGCTTTTATATCTCAGGTCAATGCGGGAATTGTTCTACGAAAAGGGATGGGAATTAAGATTGCCAATTTATTCAACGGATTCGTATTCCCCTTTGCAGTATTTTATTTAAGTAAACACTTGATTGATAGCGGGCAGAAGCTGGGAAAAGTGCTGATATTTTTTATTGGTATCGGATTATATTTAACCCTGACCGGTATTTGCGAACTCACACCGCCTTTGTCAGGCTTGGTTTTTCCCAGGGACATCCTGGATCCCTATGTGGGTATTCATTTTGGGAGAGCGAGAGGACCTTTCCTGCAAGCCGCTGTGAACGGGACGGTTCTGGGTATGATATTTTCACTCGGGCTCTATCTTTCCTTGTCTGAATACGTCAAACCGGCTCGACGTAAAATCTGCCAGGTGATTACCGCCCTTATGCCGATCGGAATTTTTCTAACGAACACCCGCGCCTGTTGGCTGGGTTTTCTGGCCTCCACCCTCGTAGCCGCCAAGTTTTACCCGAAATTCAGGAAAGTATTTCTGATCGGCTTGATACTTTTTGCGATGGTCGCCACGATCAAGTTGGTGACGAAGGAACGGGAAAAAGGGCGATTCAGTCAAATGGGGCCTATTCATTCACGTATCCATATCTACAATGCCTCTTTGCGCATGTTAATTGAGAAACCGTTTTTCGGGTTCGGATTCGATAATTTCCAATTTACCAGTCCCCGGTATTTTACCGCCATTAAGGGAGTTCCTTATTATGGGGAAACGGTAGTTCCCCACGACACTTTTCTCGGCATTTTGGTCGAACTGGGCTTGGTTGGATTTATTCCTCTCATAATAATCTATTTATGCATATTTTCTTACAGTCTCAGGCTATACCATCACCTGCCGCGGGATGATTTGCTGGGAAAAGATATGATCGCGATCTTCTGGAGCGTAGGCATGGTATTTTTGGTAAATATGCAATTTATCGACATGAGATACTTTGTGTTTCCGAACGCGTTATTTTTCATGCTGGCAGGAATCGTTGTGGGATTATATCAGAAAAGGTTGGCGGGCAACGTAAGCGTATTTATCCCCTGAGGGTCATTCGGAGCGGGCGTCATGTCGTTACAGAAATGGTTTAAAAAAGAGAGCATCGGGAAGTCGACTACGATTTTATATATTTTTAACTTAGGGGAAAAGATAATTCTCGTGGTCCGGGGGATTATTTTTGCCAGGCTGCTGGGACCGGCTGAGTATGGCGTCTTTGCGTTGGCTTTCTTTTTTATTCCTATTGTGGTAGCGATTTCCAAATTAGGTATTCCTTCCTCTTTCGCGCGCTATATACCACAATATGAGATGAAGAATGCCTTGAAGGATTTCAACCAAAAGACCTATCGAGTCGTCACCCTGGGGGGGATAGGCATAACCTTGCTCTGTGTGTTGAATGCCCCGCAATTGTCCCAACTGCTCTATGGTTCGCCGATGTATTCCGGTCTTATTCTGATATGCGCTCTCACGATATTGCCGAACGTTCTCTTGGAAAGCCTGGCGGCAACCTTTTCGGGGCTGCGCGTCTTTACGTTGGATGCGCTATTAAGGTTCAGTCAATTTATTATATTTACGGGTTTGGGGATCATTTTGGTTATGGTCTATGCCAAAACAGGCTATATTCTCTTGGCAAATATGATCTCTTTGGTTGTAGTCGTGCTGATTTTTGGCCTGTTGGCCAAGAAATACTTTGCCGGTCTTAAATCGCAGGACTTGGTCATAAAAGAACGCGGTTTCCATAAGAAAATTATGAAATTTTCCGTATTCTTTATTTTATCGTCGGTGGTTTATTTAATGTTTATATCCACAGATCGCTGGATATTAAATAGGCTCATGGACCTCACGAACGTGGGAGTATATTCCGTGGGCTCCAAAATCAGCGGACTTATTTTTACTTTCGGGATGATAACCGGTAATGTTTTAATTCCCAACTTAAGTAATATTTGGGAACACGGTGATAAAAAAAGGGTTGATTTCTTGCTGAATTTATCGACCAAGGCCAGTGTTTTATTGCTTTTAACCGGGGCCGTAATTTTAGTGCTGTCGAAAGAGCTGCTTATCCCGTTGTTATATGGCGCGGAGTATGTGGAAAGCATTCCGATCATTGGTTGCTTGTCGGTATTTTGGCTTATGCAAAGCATTAACTGGACTCTCGGAGGATACGCCAGCCTGGTTGAAAAGACCTATATCACCCTGATTTGCAACGTTCTGGGATTAACCTGTAATATTATCCTGAATTTTATTCTCATTCCTAAATTCGGACTTATGGGGGCGGCTATGGCCAGCATGATTTCCTCTGCCTTGATCTTGATAACCTTAATGCTGTGGTTTTCTAAGGAAGGATTTAAATTTTCGTCTCAAACTGGTTTTGTTTGTCTGACTCCTTTTATTCTCTTGTTTCCCAAGTTGTTAATAATTCTGCTGTTCATTAGCATAATCGGTCTGGCTCTGAAAACCAATTTCATCCTAAATCACCAGGAGCGTAACATTCTATATGCCCAGATAAAGAAGGCAAGACTACAGTTTAACGGTAAGCGTCCGTGAGTGTTTGTAAGCTCTATCTCAAGCGCTTAGGAGCAGAAAGAGCAAGATGAAAACCGTGGATCAAAAAAAGAAAAAAATATTGTTCGTAATTATTTCCCTGGTAGGTGGCGGTGCGGAAAAGGTCCTGGTCCGCCTGATAACCCGCCTGGATAAGGACAAATATAATGTTCGGCTGGTCCTGTTTGAGCAGAAGCTGGATTTTTTACACGAACTGGATTCTTCGCTACGGATTGATTGTCTGCATAAGACTTCGCGCTGGGATTTTCTGAATATGATTTTTAAATTAAAAAAAATAATGCGGGAATTCACTCCGGATGTTGTAATAAGCCTGCTCGATTATGCCAATGTGATCACGGCTCTGGCCCTGTCGTTCGCCAAGGTCAGGGCCCGTCTTTTGCTGTGCGAACATAATTATCCCATGCAGCATCCGGCGGTTTCTTTCCGCGCCGTAATCCAAAGGTTGAAAAAATACACCTATCGCAAGGCCGATAATGTCATTGTCGTATCCAAAAGCATTAAAAAATATTATGAAAAAAACTTAAGACTTATCCCTGAACGTATAAAAGTAATCCATAATCCAATCCCGGATGAGGAAGTAATTGAAAAAAGCCGGGAAAAAGCCGAGCATCCATTTTTACAGGATGCCCAAAGACGGGTTATTATCACCGTAGGCCGGTTGGAACAGGTTAAAAGGTATGACCGGCTTATTCGAGCGTTCTCCCGGGCCAGGAAACAACAAGAGAATCTTTGCTTAATTATTTTAGGGAAGGGAAGCTTGGAGGGAGAATTGAAAGCTTTGGTTAAACAGCTTGGCGAGGAAGAGCATATCAATTTTGTGGGATTCAAGCAAAATCCCTATGCCTGGATAGCCAAGTCCGAAGTGTTGGCGTTGTCTTCCGAAGTCGAGGGATTTCCGAATGTTTTAATAGAGGCCATGGTTTGCGGGGTGCCTGTGGTTTCGGTCGACTGCAAGTCCGGCCCAAGCGAAATAATTAAGCATCAGCATAACGGCCTATTGGTTCCGGAGGGTGATGAGCGGTTGTTAGCCGAGGCCTTGCTGACAATTATCCGGGATGAAAAGCTGCGAAGAAAATTCGCGCAAACCGGGAAGGAATTCGCTGCCAAATTCCAAGTGGAAAACAGATTGCCTCAATATGAAGCGCTGTTTTGAACTACTGGGGGTCGCGCCAGCACGCGGACTTTCGTGAATGAAATCGAACGCAACCAGGAATCGGCAGCGTTAGTCATAAAGGAAAATTATTAAGGAGAGGAAATATTCGCTATGTATAAAAAATTTATTAAATATGGTTTGAGTGCGGTTTTATATTACAGCGGGTTGTTGGAACTTATCCGTAGGGTCAGACTAAAACGGCCTACCCAGGGGCGCCTGCTGGTTCTGATGTATCACCGCGTGGAAGATAATGTGCAGGGGTATGATTTTGCACCTTCCGTCACTTGCGCAAAAATGGAACAGCATATGAGTTACCTTAGGCAAAAATATAAAATCATCTCATTGGATGAGCTAAGCGAGTATGTCCATTCCCGAACCTTGCCGAGCGGGGATTGCCTGGCAGTGACATTCGACGACGGCTATCGGGATAATTATCTCAACGCCTATCCGATTTTAAAGCGGTATAATATACCAGCAACCATATTCCTAACTTCGGGTTTGGTCGGGAAGTCTGAATTATTTTGGTGGGATAGAGTTTCCCGAATTGTGATGGCCATGACTGAAAAGGATGTAAAATTGGAATTGGCGGATGATATTTACCCGCCCACGCTTACTAAAATCCTGGAAGATCTATCCAGGGTGAAAGGCAAAAACTCCCGAAAACGGCAGCGTCTGGTCGAGGAGTTGAAGCGAATTTACGAAGACAAAAAACTGCAGATCCTGGTCGACCTGGAGAAGAACATTTCCACCTGCCTCCCGGAGATGCCAGCTCCACCGCAAAACTTGAATTGGGATGAAGTTAGGGAGATGAGTAAAAACGGCATGACCTTTGGGAGCCATACGGTAACACATCCTATTATGACCCGGATCAATACGAAAACCGCCAAATGGCAAGTAGTTCAGTCAAAAAAGAGAATTGAGGCGCAGCTAGGTCGGGAGGTATTACATTTTGCGTATCCCAACGGTCAACCGGAGGACTTTAATGCCGAAATCAGGAAGATCATCAGAGATGAGGGCTATAAGAGTGCTTGTTCCACAATAGACGGCTCAAATGGATTGCAGGACAGTCCTTACGTTTTGAAGCGTAAATGTATCGATGATTACCCGCTATATGTGTTCGCCTTTGAATTATCACCGGTCCGAAATATTTTCAATTTGCTGAAAAAACATTGGCCCCTGCGCGGTAGCGGTCCCAACTAAGTCGGAGTTGACGCGTAACCACGATAGCGGCCGGAAGGCCTACGTTTTACGAGGCAGGAAGCTGATGGTAACTAGTCCGCTGAAAAAAATGCTCTTCGTCGCGTACGATCTGAATCCGAAATTGGGCTCAGAGGCGGGCGCTGCTTATTTATGGCTGAAAGTCGTTTCGAAATATTTCCATACCCTGGTCATTACCGATGAAGTGCATAAGCAGGATATCGCCCCCGAAGAATATGCGAACGTTGAAATCCACTTCGTTCGGGTCCCCCGGATTATCAGGCTGTTCACACAGGCCCTGGGTGCCAAGGTGGATTATCAACTGTTTTTAAACAGGGTGAGAAAAACCATTGTCAAAATCCTGGCGGAAAATGAAATTGCGCTGATTCATTGCATAACCCCCAACGGCATTCACTCGTATAACGACCTTTACCGGTGGCAGATCCCTATTCTAATCGGACCGATCACCGGAGGGCTTTCTACACCCAAGCATTTTAGCCGGATATTCCGGGACCAATGGCTCAAGAATATCAGCCGGGATTTTTATTATCGTTGGTTTATGCGCACCCCGGGCTGGAGGGCATATTTTATAAATGCCTGGAAAATAATCGCCGGCACGGAAGACGTAAAAAGGTTATTGCCGGAACCGGCCCGGGACAAATGCGAGATTATATTTGACGTCGTCGTGGATGTGGATTATTTTACTCCGCCGTCGGCTGACGTTAACTCCGACCGGGAGCCGGTCGTGAAAAAAATATTATTTAGCGGTTCCCTGCTGGGTAAAAAGGGGATCCAGCTTCTCTTGGAAGCGGCCCGGGAATGCCTTGCGCGCGGGGTCGGCAATTTCGCCGTCGAGGTGGCTGGCAGCGGCCCGTTGCTGAAACGGGCCCGGGCGTTTATGGACGCCTATGGTCTTAAGCGGCACGTCCGTTTTTTAGGAAAATTATCCAGACCGGAATTACTGCTGAAATACCGTGAGAGCGACATATTCTGCCTGCCCACTCTGCGGGAGCCGGGCGGAAATGTGATCCTGGAAGCCATGGCCTGCGGCCTGCCGGTTATTACTACGAATTACGGCGGTCCGGCTTATAGCGTGGTGGAGGATTGTGGGATAAAAATTGATTTAAGCGATTATTCCCAGTACGTAAAAGACTTGGCCGACGCCTTGATTTACTTGATTCAGAATGATGATGTTCGCTTAGCCATGGGGAAGGCGGCGAGAAGGAGAGTGGAAAAGGAATTCTCCTTACAAGCCTTGGAAGGAAGACTGCTGAATATTTTAAAAGAAGTGTTGGGATGAAACTGCCATGAGGGTCAGATTGAGCCTGACGATTATTGCATGAGAAAGTTGATTTTACTGATAGGTATAAGCCTGGGTACTTTAATTTCAGTTTATTGGCTCAAGTGCCAGATGAGTATCAATTTGCTGCCATCATTCAGTTTAGGGGATTATTTACCCATTGAGTATTTGCAAAAAAAAACGTGCCGGATTGTCAAAAAACCTGAGCCGGGTAATTTATTAAATGATGATTTTGCCTGGTCGTGGCGAAGTTCACGGGCTTGGTCTGAGCTCTGGGCCCGAGAGGACAAAACCGTAAGCAAACGATATAGCGGGGAGGGAAAAAATAATTCGCAATGTCTTCTGATTGAAAGTCATAGTACCCAAGATTGGGCATACCCGCATAATAAATTAATCGAAGCCAGAACCGGGGAGGTATTTGGATTTCACGGGAAGGTAAAAAC
Source organism: candidate division FCPU426 bacterium (assembly GCA_030619365.1). Taxonomy (GTDB): domain Bacteria; phylum Oederibacteriota; class JAAXVQ01; order JAAXVQ01; family JAUVAV01; genus JAUXBQ01. The sequence goes on from JAUXBQ010000101.1 coordinate 7,860, forward strand.
TACTGGAAAAGAAGTTACGGCAAATTTGAGCCTGGTACTGTTTGATGCGAATAGAGGAATAATCCGATGGCATTATGGCAAAGCCAGCGTTGATCATGAAGGGGAATGGGTTGAATTATCCAGCGCCTTCACGATACCGGAGGGTGTTCATTACATACAGTTTCGCTTGACCGGCTGGGGAAAAGGCCAGACCAGGGTCGATGACGTTGTTTTTTATAAGGACCGAAAGACCCCATGAGCCTGCAGGCGCAGTTGCCGGAGAGCCTGAATCTTCAGGAGTTTCGCCTGGGAAAGGCTATCTGTTTTTCGAATAATGGCGGTAGTATGAGTTTGCAAACTTGGCCGGGATTATGAAAATATTGCTTATTAATAAATATCTGTATCCCAAAGGTGGCGATGCCATTAGTACTTTAAATACGGGGAAATTATTACAGGCCCGAGGTCACGAGGTCACCTTTTGGGGGATGGCGCATTCGTCCAACCCCGGGTATCCCTATGAAAAATATTTCGTTTCCCGCATCGATTATGATAAACCGGGCGGTATTTCGCAACAACTTAAAATAATTTTCCGGATGCTTTATTCCCTGGAAGCGAAAAGCAAAGTGGAAAAGCTGATTAATCTCATTAAACCCGATATAGTGCATCTCCATAATTTTGCTCATCAAATTTCGCCCTCCATCCTGCACGTCTTTAAAAAACAGGGAATACCGGTGGTTATGACTATGCACGATTACAAATTAGTATGTCCCGCATATTCTCTGCTCTCGAACGGAAAACTCTGTGAACGGTGTATGCACAAACGGTATTGGTGGTGTTTGCTGAAAAAGTGTACTAAAGGTTCTTATGTCAAGAGCCTGGTAAACGTCGTGGAAATGTACTTGCACCATCGTATTTTGCGCATCTACGCTTCAA
>JAUXBQ010000033.1 GCA_030619365.1 candidate division FCPU426 bacterium
TAGGGAACAGGCATGCCTGTTCCCTACGGGAAAACATGGAAAAGCGTTGACAAAGAAGGTTGTTTACGTAAAATAGACGCTCCGAAAATGGATTTTGTTGGTTTTGCCTGGTGGACGTAGCTCAGTTGGTTAGAGCGCTAGGTTGTGGTCCTGGAGGCCGCGGGTTCGAGTCCCGTCGTCCACCCCAGCCCCGCGTATGCGGGGCAGAGCAACCGAATATAGTAGGGGCAGGCTCCTATGCCTGCCCGTTGATTTCCGGGCGGACACAGGGGTCCGCCCCTACGATTGTTTTTAATGCGCCTGTAGCTCAGTGGATAGAGCAACGGCCTCCGAAGCCGTGTGTCGGACGTTCGATTCGTCTCAGGCGCACCAATGTAAAAAACGTTCAACGTTCAAAGTTCAAAGTTAAAAGCTCGGCGTTGAACTTTGAACTTTAAACTTCGAACTATCTTTACGGGTGCTTAGCTCAGCTGGTAGAGCAGCTGACTCTTAATCAGCGGGTCACAGGTTCGATCCCTGTAGCACCCACCACTTTGCCCCCCGGTGAAACACAAGTCGTGGTTTGCCGGGGGGAAAATTTAGGGCCAAGTGAATTGTCAGACCTGTCCGACAGGTCTGACCAGTCCGACACCGAAGGGAGGTCTGAGCGCGAGGGTGGTGGAACTGGCAGACACGCTAGACTTAGGATCTAGTGCCTTTGGCATGCGGGTTCAACTCCCGCCCCTCGCACCAATCACATGATGATTAATGTCAGCATGCAGGAGAAAAACGAAACCACGCGGGTTCTGGATGTGTCCATTGCCCCGGAGCAGGTAAAAAAGCACTTCGATCAGGCCATCGCCAAAGTCCAGAAAAAAGCCATGCTACCGGGCTTCCGCAAAGGCAAAGTGCCGCGTAACATCATTACGCAGACCTATATGAAAGAAATCCGGGAAGAAGTGCTGGACAAACTCTTTCCCCTCTCCTACCAGGAGGCGCTGCTGCAAACCAAGTCCACGCCCATCACCCAGCCCAAAATAGAGAAACTGGACCTGGACGAGGGCAAGCCTCTGACCTACCAAGTGGTGGTGGAGGTTCTTCCCAAGGTAAAGCTGGGGAATTACAAAGGGCTGAAGCTGAAAAAGAATAAAATAGAGGTTCAGGCCAAGGAAACCGGGGAATTGCTGGAAAACCTCCGGCAACAGAGCGCATTGCTGGAGCCCGTGGAAAATCGCCCGGCGGAAAAGCAGGACGTGGTCACCGTGGATTTCGAAGGCCGCGCAGGCGAGCAAATCGTGGAGGGAACCAAGGCGGAAAACCAGATCATGGAACTCGGCACCGGCCAGACCATCCCGGATTTCGAGAACAACATGCTGGGGATGAAACTCCAGGAGACCAAGACCTTTCCCGCCACCTTTCCCGCGGATTATGGGACCCAGGACCTGGCGGGAAAAACCATTGATTTCACCGTTACGCTGAAGGGCCTCCAGACGAAAAAACTGCCGGAACTGGACGATGCTTTTGCCAAGCAAATGGGACCGTTTGCAGACCTCGAGGCCCTCCGGCAGCGCGTCCGCGATGACCTGGCCCAGGAAAAAGAGCGCCAGAATCGCATCCTTATGACGGATACTATTATGAAGGAACTCAGCAAGTCCACCCAGGTCAAGGTACCGGACGTCCTGGTGGAACGCTCTCTCGCCAGCCTGTTGCGCGATTTTGAGAGCCGGCTGGCGCGGCAAAAGCAGACCTGGGAGCAGATCGGACAAACCGCCGAGGAGTTTAAGCGGAAAAACCGGGACCAGGTGACCGCGGAATTGAAGGCGCGGCTGGCGCTCCAGGAGATCGCCCGGGGCGAGACCATCGAGGTCGCAGAAACGGACCTGAACGCCGAGGTGGATCGGCTCGCCCGCTCGGCCCAGCAGCGGCCGGAAGTCATTCGGAACTATCTCGACAAGAATCAGGGCTGGGATGACCTGCGCGACCGGCTGCGGGACGAAAAAACCCTGAATTTTATCATTACCAATGCTAAAATCAATGAAGCCTAACACAAGGAGGCGGCAGGCATGGCTTTAATCCCTATGGTGGTAGAACAAACCCAACGCGGCGAGCGGGCTTATGACATTTACTCGCGCCTGCTCAAAGAGCGGATAATCTTTTTGGGCACGCCCATCAACGACGATATCAGCAACCTGATCATCGCCCAGCTGTTGTTCCTGGAGTCTGAGGAAAAGAAGGAAATCTCCATGTATATCAACAGCCCCGGCGGCGTGGTCTCGTCCGGGCTGGCCATTTACGACACCATGCAATACATCAAGTCGCCGGTATCCACGCTCTGCGTGGGTCAGGCGGCCTCCATGGCCGCGGTCCTACTGGCCGCCGGCGCGCCCGATAAGCGCTACGCGCTGCCCAACGCCCGCATTATGCTGCATCAGGGCACTGCCGGTTTCTCGGGCTCCATGCCGGATATCGACATCCAGGCCAAGGAAATCATGCGCATTCGGGGAATGATGAACCAGATTCTGGCTCAACACACCAAGCAGTCGGCGAAAAAAATAATCGCCGATACGGACCGGGACTTCTTCCTGTCGGCAGAGGAAGCCAAGGACTACGGCGTGATTGATTCGGTGATGACGGTCGGAACCACCAAATAAACAGGGGAGAAACCGATGGGACGACACCATTCGACGAAAAATGTAAACTGCTCCTTTTGCGAGAAAAATTCCGACAACGTCCGTAAAATGATCAAGGGGCCCGGGGTCTATATATGCGACGAGTGCGTCGCTTTTTGCAACGATATCCTGGCCCATCATCACCAGTCGGCGCCCATGACGCTTTCCCTGCCCAAGCCCAAGGAAATGAAGCGGGTGCTGGACCAGTACGTAATCGGCCAGGAACGGGCCAAGCGCATTCTGGCCGTGGCCGTGCACAATCATTACAAGCGGATCCAGTCCCAGCAGGCGGAATCTGCGGACGGTGTGGAGCTCTCCAAAAGCAATATCCTGCTGGTCGGGCCCACGGGAACCGGCAAAACCCTGCTGGCCCAGACCCTGGCCCGGATTTTAAACGTGCCGTTTGCGATCGTGGATGCCACGACCCTGACCGAGGCGGGCTATGTGGGGGAAGACGTCGAGAACATCATCCTGAAGCTGCTGCAAAGCGCCGACTACGACGTGGCGGCGGCCCAGCGGGGCATTATTTACATCGACGAAATCGACAAGATCGGCCGCAAGAGCGAGAACCTCTCCATCACGCGGGATGTTTCGGGCGAAGGGGTGCAGCAGGCCCTCCTGAAAATTATCGAGGGAACCGTGGCCAGCGTGCCGCCCAAGGGCGGGCGCAAGCATCCGCATCAAGAATACGTGAAGGTGGATACCACGGACATTCTGTTTGTGTGCGGCGGAGCGTTCAACGGCCTGGAAAAAATAGTGGAGCGCCGGGCGCGGACCAAGACCATCGGCTTCGGCGCCGCGCACGCGTCGCACCAGCCCCAAACCCAGGATGAGTTGCGCCGGCAGATTCACCCCGAGGACCTGATCAAGTACGGGATGATCCCGGAATTTGTGGGCCGGCTGCCGGTGGTCGCGGTGCTGGACGAATTGGACGAGGACGCGCTGCTGAAAATATTGTCCGAGCCCAAAAACGCCCTGGTGAAGCAGTACCAGAAATTTTTTAAGATGGAAAACGTGAAGCTGGTGATCACCCCCGAGGCCCAGCGGGAAGTAGCCCGGGAGAGCCTCCGGCGGAAAACCGGCGCCCGGGGCTTGCGCGCCGTGCTGGAGGACATTATGCTGGACCTGATGTACGAGCTGCCGGGGCGGGACGAGGTCAGGGAGTGCGTGATCACGCCCGCAGTGGTGAAACGCCGGGCCCAACCGGAATTGATATTGGAAGAAATGGACCAGGACGAGAAACTCGCCTGACGGCAAAGGATTCGCGATGAGCACCGCCAAAAACAGCAAAGACAAAAAACCTTCCTCCGGACAGACCCTGCCGCTGATGCCCCTGCGGGATCTAGTGGTCTATCCGCACATGATCGTGCCGTTGTTCGTTGGGCGGGAAAAATCGGTCATGGCGCTGGAAGCGGCCATGCTCGAGAACCGCCTGATCGCCCTGTTCACCCAAAAGCACGCCCAGATCGATGAACCTTCCCCGGAAGACCTGTACACCATCGGCACCCAGGCGCAGATCTTACAGGTACTCCGCATGCCGGACAACACGATCAAGGTGCTGGTGGAAGGGCAGCAGCGGATACGACTGGCCAGCTACGCCCAGACCGACCGTTACTATACCGTGACTATCGAGGAGTTGCCGGAACGGTCCGAGTCCGGTTCCACCATGAAGGCGCTGATGCGGAACTGCATCGAGTTGTTCGAACAGTACGCCCGCTTGAATAAGAAAATATCGGCCGACGTGGCGACCTCGGTTTCCCATGTCGAGGAGCCGGGAAGGTTCGCCGACGTTATAGCGGCCAACCTGTCCTCGCGCCTGGAGGAGAAGCAAAAACTGCTGGAGGCCGTCGATCCGTTGGACCGCCTGCAGGTGCTGGCCCAGTTGCTCTCGAGCGAGATTGAGGTCCTGGAGATCGAGCGCCGCATCAAGGGCCGGGTCCGGAAGCAAATGGAGCACACCCAGAAGGAGTATTACCTGCAAGAACAAATGAAGGCCATCCGCAAGGAGCTGGGGCAGAAGGACGATGAAAACGAGATCGACGAACTGACCCAGAAGATCAAAAAGGCCAAGATGCCCAAGGACGCCGAGGAAAAGGCGCTCAAGGAGATCGGCCGCCTGGACCGCATGCAGCCCATGTCTCCCGAAGCCACGGTGATCCGCACGTACATCGACTGGTTTATCTCCCTGCCCTGGTCGCAGCGCACACGGGAAAAGGTCGATCTCCGGAACGTGGCCCGGCACCTGGACCGTGATCATTACGGACTAGAAAAAGTCAAGGAGCGCATCCTGGAGTATCTGGCCGTGCGCAAATTACAGCCGGCCATGAAAGGGCCGATTTTATGCCTGGTCGGCCCGCCGGGTGTGGGCAAGACGTCGTTGGGCCGCTCCGTGGCCGCGGCCCTGAACCGCAAATTCGTGCGGATTTCCCTGGGTGGGGTGCGGGACGAAGCTGAAATCCGCGGGCACCGGCGAACTTACATCGGGGCCATGCCCGGCCGGATTATCCAGTCGCTCAAAACGGCCAAAAGCAAGAACCCGCTCATGCTCGTGGACGAGCTGGACAAAATAGGCTCGGATTTTCGGGGCGATCCGGCTGCGGCCCTGCTGGAAGTGCTGGATCCCGAGCAGAACCAGACTTTCAGCGACCACTACCTGGAGGTCAACTTTGACCTCTCGGAGATAATGTTCATCGCCACGGCCAACGTGGCCTTCAACTTGCATCCCACCCTCCGGGACCGCCTGGAGATCATCGAAATTCCGGGGTACACACAGGAAGAAAAAATTCAAATCGCGGAAAAGCATCTGATCATGCGCCTATTGTCCGAACACGGCCTGACCGTCAAGGACCTGGTCATCCCGCGAAGGACCTTGGTGAAAATTATCGCCGGGTACACTTGGGAAGCGGGCGTCCGCAATCTCAACCGGGAACTCTCGGCCATCATGCGCAAGGTGACGCGATTGAAAGTCGAGAACAAACTAAAACGAACCCGGCACGTGAACGACGCCGACTTGCTCAAGTTCCTGGGCCCGCCGAAATACCTGAAACGCAAGGGGGAACAGAAGGACAGCGTCGGTGTGTCCACCGGGCTGGCCTGGACCGAGGCGGGCGGCGAGATCCTGCTGGTCGAGGTGACACTCATGTCCGGCAAAGGCCAATTGATCCTGACCGGGAAATTGGGCGATGTGATGAAAGAGTCGGCCCAGGCCGCGGTGAGCTATGCGCGGGCTCACGCCCAGGATATTCAGGTTCCCAAGGATTTTTACAATCAGACTGACATTCACATCCACGTGCCGGAAGGCGCGATTCCCAAGGACGGCCCTTCGGCGGGCATCGCCATCGCCACGGCGATCATTTCAGCCCTCTCGGGAACGCCTGTGAAAAAGATGGTGGCCATGACCGGCGAGATTACGCTGCGGGGCAGGGTGCTGGCCATCGGCGGACTTAAGGAAAAATTGCTGGCCGCCATGCGCGCAGGCATCAAGACCGTGATCTTACCCAAGGAAAACGCCAAGGATCTTGAGAACGTGCCCACGGAAGTGAAGAAGGCCCTGGATATTCATTTAGTGGAAGACATGTGCGAGGTCTTGCCCGTGGCCCTGGTGCGCCCCCGGGCCAAGAAACCTGCGCCGAAAGTGAAACGAGTGAAAGGCATGGAAACAACGGGCTCCGGGGATCAGCCGGTGCAGCATATTTGCCGATCCCGGGGGTCCCAAAAACGGGCATGTCCTCCTCTGCAGTAAAGCGCGACGTAGCCGCTCACCGGATCGATCAGTTTCCCCCCCCGCGCGAGGCTGAGATCGTTTTTGCCGGCCGCTCCAATGTAGGCAAATCCACCCTCATCAATCAGTTGACGGGCGTGCGCCGCGCGGGAGCCGGCCTGCGCCCGGCCCGGGTTTCGCAGACGCCGGGGTGCACCCAGGCCATTTATTTTTACCCTTACCAGTCCCGGGCCTGGCTGGTGGACCTGCCCGGTTATGGATACGCCCGCTGGCCGGCCGGCGTCCGGCAGCGGCTCAGCCAGCTTCTGGACGGGTATTTCCGGGCGGCTAGGCCGATCGTGCTGCTGGTACATTTGGTGGATGCCCGGTGGCCCCTACAGCCCTCGGATTGGCGGCTGCTTTCCTGGCTGGAACATTTTCATTATCCCTACTTGTTAACTTTAAACAAATGTGATAAATTGTCGCGATCATTGCTGTTAAAGCGTCAACAGGAAATCCAACGGGACCTGCGCGGGCGGGGAATTGACGCGAAAGTCACCGCGCTTTCCGCTCTGCGCGGCCAGGGGCTGGCAGAATTCCGGAGCCACCTGCGCCAGGCCGTGGACGGATTCTCGCGCCCGCCAGACGGTCCGGAGTCCGGTGGATGAGACGAAAGAGGAAAACGCCATGCTGTATAAAAAACGCTTGATGACACCCGGCCCCACGGAAGTGCCGCCCACGGTTTTGGCCGAAGCGGCCAAGCCGGTCATTCACCACCGCACGCCTCAGTTTAGGAAAGTACTGACCGAGGTGATCGCGGGGCTAAAACGCATTTTTAAGACGGAGCAGGATTTACTGGTTTTTCCCGCGGCCGGGACCGGGGGGATGGAATCCGCGATTGTGAACTTATGCTCGGCCGGGGACAAGATTTTAGTGGCCTCCTGCGGAAATTTCGGGAATCGCTGGTCCACCATCGCCAAGGCTTACGGCGTGGAAACGGATCATTACGAGGTGGAGTGGGGGATGAGCGTGAGCCCGGCGGAGATCGAAAAACGCCTGCAGGCCGACGCCGGGATAAAAGCGGTCTATATCACCCTGTCCGAGACCTCGACCGGCGCGGAGTCGGACGTGAAGGCCATCGGGCAGATCGTGGCCAAAACCCCGGCCGTGCTGGTGGTGGACGCCATCTCCGGCCTGGGCGCCATTCCCATGGAAACCGACGCCTGGCAGGCCGACGTGGTCGTGGCCGGCGCTCAAAAAGGATTTATGATCCCGCCCGGCCTGGCCATGGTCTCCATTTCGAAAAAAGCCTGGACCCTGGCCAAGGAATCCAAGCTCCCGAAGTTTTATTTCAGCTGGGAGAAGGCGCAGAAATCCATGATTGCCGAGGCCCTGGCGAACACGCCCTACACACCCTCGGTCTCACTCATCATGCAAATGGCCGAGTCCCTCCGGCTCATCGAGCAAGAGGGGCTGGACGTGGTATGGGCGCGACACGCCAAAATGGCCGCCGCGGCCCGGGAAGCCATGCAGGCCCTGGGGCTGAAGCTCTTCTGCACGGGGCAGCCGAGCAACGTGGTGACCTCGGTCCGGGTTCCGGAAGGCGTGGACGGCGGCATACTGTTTAAAGTGATCCGGGACACGTACGGGATCACCCTGGCCGGCGGGCAGGGAAAGTTGAAGGGAAAAATATTCCGCATCGGCCACCTGGGCTATGCCGACGATTGGGACGTCATTGCCGCCGTGGCCGCCATTGAACGGGCCCTGGGGGAACAAGGGTTCAAGTTCCAACTGGGCGTGGGCGTGAGCGCGGCCCAAAAAGTTTTTTTTTCCTGACATCACGGAGGAGGGTGCTTTTTATGTTTAAGGTGCTCATCAGCGACAACCTGGCAATGGAAGGCCGGGAGGTTTTAAAAAAAGACCCGGAGATCGACCTGGATTTCAGGGAAAAAGTCACTCCTGAGGAATTGTTGAAAATCATTCCGGAGTATGACGCGCTGATTATCCGCAGCGCCAGCAAGGTCACCAAGGAAATTTTGGAGCAGGCGAAGAAGCTGAAGGTCATAGGCCGCGCCGGCGTCGGCATCGACAATATCGATATTCCGGAGGCCACGCGGCGCGGGATCATTGTCATGAACACGCCGGACGGCAACACCATTTCCACGGCCGAGCATACGTTTTCCATGATGATGGCCCTTTCCCGCAATATCCCCCAGGCGGATCTTTCGGTAAAAGCGGGAAAGTGGGAGCGGAAAAAATTCATGGGCACCGAGTTGTACGGCAAGGTGCTGGGCATCATCGGGCTGGGCCGGATCGGGACCGAGCTGGCCAAGCGCGCCCAGGCCTTCGGCATGACGGTGAAGGCTTTTGATCCCTTCCTGACCCGTGAGAAAGCCGATCATCTGAACGTGCAGCTGGCCTCCCTGGATGAGATCATCACCAGCTCGGACTATATTACCGTGCACACTCCGAAAAACAAGGAAACCGCCGGCATGCTCGGCCGGGAGCAATTCAAGAAAATGAAACCCTCGGTGCGCATTCTCAATTGCGCCCGCGGCGGCATCATCCGCCAGGACGAGCTGCGTGAAGCCCTGCAGCAGGGCGTGATCGCGGGCGCGGCCCTGGACGTGTACGACAGCGAACCGCCCAATGACCCGGAATTGCTCAAGCTAAGCAACGTGGTGCTCACCCCGCACCTGGGCGCCTCCACCGAGGAAGCGCAGAGCAACGTGGGGATACTCATCGCCGAGCAGGTCCGGGACGCGCTGAAAGGCGGCATGATTCGCAACGCGGTCAACATTCCCTCGGTGTCGCCTGAGTTGCTCAATGACATCGCGCCCTATTTGGAACTAGCGGACCGCCTGGGCAGTTTCCAGGCGCAGTTGCTGGAAGGCCAGTTGAAGAAAATCGTGGTGAAATACGCCGGAGAAGTCTGCGATTATCCCACGGATCTCATGACGCTGGCCGCGGTGAAAGGGCTGCTGGGCAGCATGCTCTCGGAGTCCCTGAATTTCGTGAACGCCCGCGTGCTGGCCAAGGAGCGGGGAATCGAAGTGGTGGAAACCAGGTCCAAGGATACCGTGGACTTCACCAGTACGGTGGCCGTGCAGGTTGAAACCGAAGACGGTCGGCGGGAAATCGTGGGAACCCTGATCGGAAAAAAACGCGAGCCTTACGTGGTCTCGGTGTTCGGCTATCATACGGACTTCACCCCGCAGGGGGATCTGCTGGTCTTTACGCACAAGGACGAACCGGGCATTGTCGGCCGGATGGGAACTATTCTGGGCAATGCCAAGATAAATATCGCCGCCCTGCATATGGGCCGGGAAGAACTGGGCGGCAAGGTTGTCAGCATTCTGAACATCGACTCCGAAGTGTCCCAGGAGCTCATCAGCCAGTTGGTCCAGACCGCGGAAATCAAAACCATCAAGTACGTGAAATTGTGATTATGCGGTGTGAATAACCCGACTTTCCAATTTGTGTAAAAAAGCTGCCACCAAGTCACGAAGGCACGAAGAAAATCGGGAACAAAAAAATATTCTTTTTAGTAGTGTTCTTTACTTAGTGTCTTGGTGTCTTCGTGGCGAAAAGCAAGTAAGTCCAAATTTAACCTGGTAAGGTGAATGATGCCGAATATTGTCGTGGTGGGCGCCCAGTGGGGCGATGAAGGTAAAGGGAAAATTATCGATTTGCTCTCGGAACAGGCCGAGGTCGTGGTCCGTTTTCAGGGCGGCAACAATGCCGGTCATACTGTGGTTTTCGGCGGGAACAAGCATATCCTGCATCTAATCCCCTGCGGCATTCTCCATCCCGGAAAACTGTGCGTGATTGGAAACGGCGTGGTCATCGATCCTGAAGCGCTGTTGAAGGAAATTGGCGAATTGGAAGCGAGCGGCATCCAGGTAGGAGACAACCTCAAGCTCAGCCTGTTGGCGCCCGTAACCTTCCCGTACCACCGGGCCCTGGACAAGGCGGATGAATCCAAACGCGGGGAAGGAAAAATCGACACCACGCACCGGGGCATTGGCCCGACGTATGCCGATAAATACGGCCGGATCGGCATTCGCTTGGTGGACCTGCTGGATGAAACCCGCCTGCGCAAGCGCCTGGAGCAGAACCTGCCGGACAAAAACCGGTTACTGGAAAAAAATATTGAACAGCCCCCTTTTAAAGTTGAGGAGCTTTTGGTACAATATCTAGATTTTGGCCGCCGCCTGGCGCCTTATTTGACGGATACCGCGGTCTTAATCAATCGTCTCATCGATGAAAAGCGAAAAATCCTTTTTGAAGGGGCGCAGGGCACGTTTCTGGATATTGATTTCGGCACGTATCCCTTTGTAACCACTTCACACCCGGTGGCCGGTGGCGTTTCCATTGGCACCGGCGTGGGCCCGACCCGGATTGACGATATTTTGGGCATTGTGAAAGCCTATACCACGCGGGTCGGCGCCGGGCCTTTTCCCACGGAATGGGCGGACGGCGGCGAGACGCTTCGGCAGCGCGGCAAGGAATTCGGCGCCACCACCGGACGGCCCCGGCGGTGCGGCTGGTTTGACGCGGTGGGCGTGCGGCGGGCGAGAATGATCAACGGTTTTGACCAGATGGCAATCACGAAGCTTGACGTACTCAGCGGCCTGGACACGCTGAAAATCGCCGTGGGGTATAAAATCAACGGGCAGGCCGGTCAGGACTACCCGGCTGCGTTGGAAGATTTGGAGAAACTCGAACCGGTTTACGAGGAATTGCCGGGCTGGGAAGAAGATATCTCCCATATAAAAAAATACGAAGCATTACCCGCCAATGCGAAAAAATACCTGGCGCGTATCCAGGAACTCGTAGGCGCAAAAATCTCGATTGTTTCCCTCGGAGAAGACAGAACTCAAACCATTCTGCAGGGTCTATTTTTCTAGGAAGTGAGCCGGTAGCTCAGTTGGTAGAGCATCGCCCTTTTAAGGCGGGTGTCGAGAGTTCGAGACTCTCCCGGCTCACCAAAAAACCTTAATTTTAAACAACATATTTATAATAAGTGCGAAAAAAGCACTAATTTTGCTACAAAAATTCTTCTTATTATTTACAAAATATCGAAATAATATTTGACAAAAAATATAAATTAGATTAAACTATTTTATAGAGAGTCAGTGCCAAGCATTGAGTGACATTACTTGGAAAGAAGGAAGTCTTATGGTCCGGCAATCAGTTTTACGCCGACATACCATTCTGGGATTATTCTTTTTCCTAATCCTCACTCCGGGTTTCAGTGCCATGGCCCAGGTGGATGAACAACTCACCAAACTAAAAAACGCCGTGGCCGCCCGGCCCGAAAATCCCAACGCCCAATTCAATCTCGGTCTTTACTACTATCAACATGGTCAATATAAAAACTCGGTCCAAGCCCTGATGCGTGTGACCGCCCTGAACCCCAAAGATGATGAAGCGTTGGGACTGCTGGGCTCCGTGTATCTCCGCCAGGGCCGGCTGCGCGAGGCGGAGCAGCATTTAAAGAAAGCGATTGGCATCAATCCGGATAATATCGACGCGCACAACAATATCAGCCTGGTCTATTTCAATCAAAAAAACCGGTCCCAGGAAGCCATTCGCGCTCTGCAGAAGAGTCTGCGGATCATGCCGGACAATTTGGACGCCTTGACCAACCTGGCGTTTATTTACGCTACGCTGGGAGAGACGGACGAAGCGGTGGGCGCCTACAAGCGCTTGCTCAAGGCGAATCCCCGGTCCCTGCCCGCCTATGAACGCCTGGGTCAGCTTTACCTGGATGAACATAAGTATTCCGATGTGTTGAAACTCTACCAGCAATCCAAACGCGTCCTGCCCACCAACGCCGACATGCTCAATCATGCCGCCTTTGCCTACTATTACAAGGGTAATGTTCAGAAGGCGTACGACTTTTTCAGCCGGGCCTCGAAAATCAACCCGGGCGACGCGGTCAGCCAGTACGGCATGGGGCTGGTCGCCTACAAAAAGGCCAATCTGGATATCGCCATTAAGAAATTCAAAGCCGCGCTGAAACGTCGGAAAAAATACCCCGAAGCCTACCGCCAAATGGCCATCGCGTATGAGGACAAGGGCGAATATATCAAGGCGTTGTACTACTATAAGCAGGTCATCAAACTGAAACCCAAGGACCGCGCCTCCAAGCGCGCGTACCGCGCCATCCGTTCCAAGGCCGTGGACCACTATCTGCGCAAAGGCAGCAAGGCGTACTTTAACGGGGATTTTGAAGTCGCGGTGAAATCGTGGCACAACGTGCTCAAGCTGGAACCCAGAAACGCCAATGCCAATAAATTCATCAAAACCGCCCGGGTCAAGCTGGGCACTAAAATCAAGGAGCACGTGGATCGCGGGGAATCCTACCTGCGCCGCAACCGGCAGCAGGATGCGTACCGGGAATTCCGGGCGGCGCTCCGGCTGGACCCGAAGAACCGGCGGGCCAAGGCCGGCCTGGAACGGGTGAAGCTCAGGAAAAAAGAGAAGGCTGAGATCAGGACCGCCCTGGCCGTGGACAGCATGAAACGGGGCAACGTGAAAGCCGCGCTCAATGACCTGAAAAGAACTCTGAAAAAGGACCCCTCCAACATCGTGGCCAGGAAATTCGTAGCGCAGATCCAGAAGGATCAAAAAACCGGCACTGAGCGCAACTACCGCAAGGGAATCGAGATGCTCTCCCAGGGAAAGCTGCGGCAGGCCGTACTCAGCCTGGAACGGGCGCTGGAAATGGATCCCAAGGACCAGGGGATCAAAAATCTGTTATACAAAACGCGCACCCAGTTGCGCGAAAACGTGAAAGCCCTGATGGCTCGCGGCATCGAATTGTCCAATTTCGGCCGTGTGCCCGAGGCCAAGGAAAAATTCAACGAGGTGCTGAAACTCAATCCGGACCACAGCGAGGCGAACGAGTACCTGACCAGCCTGACCGGCAGGGTGGCCCAAGTGACGGTCAGCAAGGAAGAGATCAAAAAGCTTTACTATGACGGCGTTTCCCTCTACCTGGACGGAAAAAACCGGAGCGCCATCGAGGTCTGGAAGAAAATCCTGCTTTTGGACCCGGATAATCAAGAGGCGAAAAGTTCCATTACCAAGGCGGAAATGGAATTGAAAGAAATGGAAAAACGTGGTATTAAGACACAATAACCTTTATTGCCCCGGCGGGGCAGCGTGGGTTGATCCGGGAGGCGGGCCAGGCGCTTTTTTCGCGTAACGCTGTCTTTTAGGATTCGGCGGCTAACGAATTCATCTTCTTGCAAGGACGGTTCTGCATGCCAACCACTCAAGCTCAGGTAACCAGAAAACCGCTAGCCCGTCCGAAAGCGAAGTCCAAACGGGGATTGCGGTATAAGTTTGGATTGTCCATCACCCTGCTGCTTTCCCTCACCATCATTTTCATCAGCTATTTCGCCCTGCGTGGCGAGGAAAAGGCCCTGCGGGCGGAGATGGAGCAGCGCGGTGTTACCATTGCCACCAACATGGCCGTCAACGCGGCCAAACCCCTATTGCGCGGGGAAATTCTTCCTCTGGCGTCGCTGGTAAAGGACACCATGGGCAACCAGGGCGTGCTGTACGCCATCCTGATCGACGAGAATGACATGGTGGTCGCCCACAATAATATCTCCGAATCCGGAAAACCCTACCAGCGTCCGCCGGGCGTTCCCGCCCTGGGCAACCGGCCGATGTCGATTTCCGAGCCCTTCCAGTTCAAGAACCAGAAGACCGTCGATATCGCCATACCGGTGCTGCTGCAGAACAAGGCCAAATTGGGCGAGGTTCACATCGGGCTGTCCAAAGCGCTGATCGACGAGGTGATCCAGGCGGCGGTCATGCAGATCGTGGTCCTGGCCCTGGGTTTTATTGTGACCGGGATCGTGGTGACGTTCATCCTGGTCAGCATTATTGTCCGCCCCATCAAGGCGCTGGAAGCGGGCGCGGAAATCATCGGCCAGGGAAATTTGGATTACACCATTAAGGTGAAAAGCCAGGATGAAATCGGCAATCTGGCCAACGCCTTCAATCGCATGACCGGTGACCTCAAGGCGGCCCAGAAAGACCTCATCGAAAAAGAGAAAATGGAACAGGAATTGGAGACCGCCCGTAAAATCCAGGCCGTGCTGCTGCCCAAGGAAAATCCCATGGTGGAAGGATACGAGATCGTTTCCTTCTATAAGTCCGCCAAGGAAGTGGGCGGAGATTATTATGACTTCCATCCCATCAACGACAAATTACTGGGCCTGGTGGTTGCCGACGTTTCCGGCAAGGGCGTGCCCGGTTCCCTGGGCATGGTCATGACCCGCAGTATTCTGCGCTCGCAGGTCCACCTGGCCGACGCCTATAAAATTATCACCAAGACCAACTCCTTGCTGTACCGGGACATCAAACGGGGCATGTTCGTGACCATGTTTTACGTCATCATTGACATCCCCAAAAGGATCCTGGATTGCGCCAACGCGGGGCATAATCCCCTGATTCTCGGCCACAAGGGCGGGAAAGTGGAGATGTTCAACCCCTCGGGAATTGCCCTGGGACTGGACAAAGGCACGCGCTTTGATCATAAAACCCAAGCCATGAATATCCCCCTGAAATCCGGTGACGCTTTTATCATTTATACGGACGGCGTGACCGAGGCCATGAACCGCCAGGAGGAAGAATTCACCGAGGAGCGGTTGGCCGAAGTGGTGGGAAAAAATGTGGACTTGAGCGCCCAGCAATTGAATGATACGATTGTGAATGAGCTTATGGAATTTACCGCGGGTGCTGAGCAGCATGACGATATAACCCTGCTCACGGTGAAAATAAAGTAGGCGGCAAGAACCCACAGGCTTACGCCTGTGGGATTCTTGCCATGAGATGTTCGCCTTCAGCGCTATTCAGTCGCTTCCATCGTATGCGTATATGCAGCGCGGAAGCGCTGGCTGATAAAAAAACACTTTCTTTGTTAAATATTTTGTGATAAACTTCCAACCTAACGTAAGCAGGTGGAGGTGGGTGAATGAAAAAAATTAATGTGACTGTGCAAAACTCCGCTATCAACCCCGATTGCATGGTTGTGAATGTGGAGGGATTCCTGGATGCCTATACCGTGGCTGAACTGGAAGAAACCTTTAACCGTCTGATGAAAGAGAAAAAATTCAAATTGGTGGTCA
>JAUXBQ010000274.1 GCA_030619365.1 candidate division FCPU426 bacterium
GCGCAAATTCCAGCGTGAGCTTGCCGTCACCACAACCGAGATCAAGAAATTTGTCGACGTTTTTCTGCTTAATCGCTTTTTTCCCTAGCCGATTACACTTGTCCAAGCCATCATTAAAGGCCTTCGGCGCGATTCCTTTTAATAATTTTCTGAATGTTTTCATTTTTTCCTCAATTGACCCAAGCCCCTATCCTATTTCCCGGCGCGAGATCCTGTGCGTCGGCCATACGGCTGGGGATATCTATTTCGGCTACTTCCCCGCGACTCCCTGCAGTTTCACAATTTCTCCGCGCGTCATGTTGGAGACGTACACCGAGTCTTCAGGCCCCACGGCAATGCCCAGCGGCGAGGCGAAGATCTGCTGGCCCGGCTGGTTGCCCCAACTCCCCAGGTACTTGCCTTCCGGGCTGTAGATCCAGACCAGGTTATGCTGCACGTCCGTGGCGTAAATCCGGCCAACGGAATCGACCGCGAGCATGGGCCAGCTCACCCCGCCCTGCCAGCCCTTGACCCGCTGGTCCCTGAGGTACTTGCCTTCCCCTGAGTATATTTTAATCTTGCGGTTCCCGGCATCTCCCACGTACACCTGGTTCTTCCCGTCCACGGCAATGCCGAAGGTTTCCTGGAAGCGTTCCCGGCCGGTGCCGTATTCGCCCCAGCGCTTGACCAGGCTGGCGTCCACGTCGAACTTCTTCACGCAGGAGTTGCCCGTGTCAGCCACAAAAATGAATCCCCGCGTGTCCACGCAGACGTTGCGCGGCGAGTAGAAATTCCCGGTCTTGGAGGCAATCTCGCCGTAGTACTCGCCCTGGCTGGAAAACTTCTGGATGCGGCCGTTCCAGGTGTCCGCCACGTACACATTGCCCTGCGCGTCGGTCGCCACTCCGGAAGGTTCGTTGAATTCGCCGGCCGCGGTGCCTTTCTGGCCCCACGCGCTCGCCGTCTGTCCGTCCGGGCTGAACTTGACCACCCGCTGGTTGCCCAAGTCCGCCACGTACACGTTTCCCGCGGCGTCCACGGCAATGCCCCGCGGCGAGGCCAGCGACCCTACCGAGCCGTCGGCGACTTGGTAGGTGGCTTGCACGACCACGGGCAACAGCTTCACGGGCGGCCCCTGCCGCAGCTTGGCGACCAGGGCCAGGACCACGATCACGGCGGCCACGATGCCGAAAATCATCAGTCCCCGGTTTTTGGAAGCCGGGGCCGCGGACTTTTTCCGTCCCGAGACCTTGCTGGCCAGGGGCTGTCGGGCGCTGTGCGCGGTTGTTTTCGCGGCGGACGCGGCCTTTTTCGACGCCCGGACGGGCACCCGCCGGGCGCCCGGGGCCTTGGCCGGTTGGCCTGCTTTCTTGCTTGCCTGCGCTTTTTTCCTGGTTGCCATGAGCAGGGTTCCTCCTAAGGTTTTATTTTATACAAACGGTTCGCAGTCATGTCGGTCAGATAGATCATGCCGGTCTGCTCGTTTACCGCCACGCCCAGGGGTGTTTGCCAGGCCTCGCTGGCGGCCGGATCCTGGGCCAGGTGGGAAATAAATTTCCCCGCGCGCGTGAAAACATGCACGCGGTGCTTGGTTGGATCGGTGACGTAAACGCGGTCGCGCTGATCGTCGATGGCCAGATACGGCTCCATATAAAACTGCTCTTTCTGCCAGCCGTCCAGCGGCCAGGAGCGCACCAGCTTCCCCTTGGTGTCGCATACCTGGATCCGGAAATTCAAGCGGTCGCAAATGTAAAGCAGGTCATTTTCATCCGTTTTAATGCCGAACGGCTCGTCGTATTCGTCCGGGCCCGATCCCTTTTGCCCCCACATTTTGACGAATTCTCCCTCTCCGGTAAATTTCTGGATGCGCCGGTTGCCGGTGTCGGCTACGTAGACAAAGCCCTGGGAATCCACGGCCACGTCCCGCGGACCCCAGAACCCGCCCTCTCCCGGCCACTGCCGGATAAATCGGCCACGGGCGTCGAATTGCTGAATCCGGTGGTTCCAGGTATCAGCCACGTACACGCTGCCGTCCGGACCCACGTCCAGGCCGCCCGGCGTTTTGAATTGTCCGTCGCCCTGGCCTTCGCTGCCCCACTTGGCCACGAATTCGCCCTCGGCCGTGAACTTTTGAACCCGGTGGTTGCCGGAATCCAGAATGTACACAAAACCCTTGGCATCCACGGCCAGGCCGCGGGGATCCGACAGCTGGCCGGGCGCCTTACCGCCTTCTCCACTGCTTTCCATGGGATTGCTGCTCGTGCCCGGTTTTCCGGGGCCGGTTTTCTCACTCCGCAGCCCGAAAAATATCGCGACCGCGAGCACCAATACGCTCGCGCCCAATACAATGGCTGCCACTTTCTCCTGCTGACGCATGGTTCGACCTCCTAAATAAAGTTCAACGTTCAAAGTTTAATGTTCGACGATTAGTAATTTAATGTTCAAAGTTTAAAGTTTAACGTTCAACGCTATGCGTTCACTTATACTTGGATCCACGTAATTCTGTTTTTTGCAAATATTTCATGAATCCCACAATCAAACCACTCAATTCTTCCGTGCGCGCGACCAATGTTTCAAATTCTTCTTTTGTAATGTATTCTTGATCAAGTGCTACATACAAATGTGATCTTACTTCTCCACAAGATCCTTTTGCTAAAGCAAGAAACTGATGAAACTCCTTATTTCCACTCCGCTCAAACCCTTCCGCAATATTGGCCATAATCGATACGGCCGCTCTGCGCATTTGGTCCCGGAGATTAAAATCCTGTTGCCTGCCCTGGTTAAAGCTGGTGTTATATATTTCCCGTGTCAATGCTCTTGCTTTTTGCCAAGACACTATATCTTCAAATTTCTCAATTTTTCCCATAAACTGTTTTAACCCCGACTTTGACCCTTGAACCTTGAACTTTGAACTTTGAACTATATTTTAATCCGCGTTGCTCCAGAACAAGTACGCCACGTCCTTGCGCACGTAAACGATCATGTCGTACGA
>JAUXBQ010000186.1 GCA_030619365.1 candidate division FCPU426 bacterium
GGTATGACCGGAAAATGCCCGGTCTCATGCGGAAAAAAATATTTATTTTCATTGGAATCACCGACCGCAACCGCTAAGCCCAGGGAGGGGCGTCCCGGCCCGTGATTCCAGGACAGAGGACTACGCGGGCAAATTTCCCGATTTAAATTTTATGACATTTGGTATATGTGCTATACTCATAGTTTACGAATCAGGCCAAAAACCCCGGGAGCGTAATTCCATGGCCGAAAAAAGCATCCTGGTAGTGGAAGACGAGCCGGACATCAGCCTTTTGATCAAGCGCAGCCTGGACATGAAAAAGTTCAAGGTGAGGCGGGCCCAGTCCGGTGCCGGAGCCCTGGAATTCCTGGCGAAAACCAAACCGGATTTAATTCTTCTGGACATCATGATGCCGGACATCGACGGATTCGAGGTTTGCAAGCGCATCAAGCAAAATCCCGACCACGAACATATTCCGGTGGTGTTTTTAACCGTGCGCAGCAATAAAGAGGACATCCGGCGCGGCCAGGCCTTGGGCGCGGCCGGTTATTTTACCAAACCGTTTGATCCCTTTAAATTGGGTGACGAAATCGAGAAAATACTGGCATAGGTCGTGAACCCTGAACCACGGAGGGTTCAGGGTAAGGGTTTATTTGCTTTACAAGCCACAGTAATTATGATAATTCTAGCTGTTTCTTAATCAGCTTGGCTGCAAAGCCGAGCATTACACCGTTGATTTAGGAAGTCCATGGGCAAGGTTATCGCGATTACCAATCAAAAAGGCGGCGTGGGGAAAACCACGACCGCTATAAATCTGGGCGCCGGCTTGGCCGCCCTGGGCAAAAAAACCCTGCTGGTCGACATTGATCCCCAAGGCAATACCACGGTCGGATTGGGTTTTGACAAGGAAAAGCTGGAAAAAAGCATTTATGATGTGCTGATCGGACGCAAACCCATCAGCGACGTCATCATCAAGACCGAGATCGAAAACCTGTTTCTGGCGCCCGCCAACATTCAGCTTTCGGGCGCCGAAATCGAATTGGTAAACGTCATTGCCCGCGAAACCAAGCTGCGCCTGGGCCTCGAGCCTGTCCGTCACCTCTTCGACTACATTTTGATCGATTGTCCGCCCTCGCTGGGGCTCCTGACCATTAATACGCTTACGGCGGCGGCCACGGTGCTGATTCCCATCCAGGGGGAGTTTTACGCCCTGGACGGAGTGGGGCAACTGCTCAGGACCATCATCCTGGTCAAGAACGGGCTCAATCCTGACCTGCGGATCGAAGGCGTGCTCCTGACCATGTGTGACGCGCGCACCAACCTGACCGTACAGGTGATGCAGGAGATCAAGAAGCGCTTTCAGAGCAAAGTCTATGACACCGTGATCCCGCGGAACGTCAAGATTTCCGAAGCGCCTAGCTTTGGAAAACCGATCATGCAATATGACGGCCGTTGCCTGGGCGCGGTGGCGTATACCAAGCTGGCCGAGGAAATGGTGGCGCGAAACAAAGCCGCCGCAATCACGGAACCGGCGGCCACGCCGCCGCCATCCGGTGGCGGTAAATAAACAGGACGAGCATTTCCGCGGCCTGATGCCACGGGGAGGCGGGACCCGGCCGGGGGGCTGAAAATTCCCAAGCCGGCCGATACACATTACCATCAACCAGGCGTAAAGGGGCGTTGGAAGCATGAGCAGACAAGCATTAGGCAAAGGACTGGAAGCACTGATTCCCCTGCAGGGAGACGTTGAAACGCGGCCCTCGACCTCATCCAGGCCAAATGAAATTCCGATCGAAAATATCGTTCCCAATCCCTTCCAACCCCGGCAGGCGTTTTCCCCCCAGGAGCTGGACGAATTGGCCGCCTCCATCCGGGAGAAGGGGATCGTACAGCCGATTTTAGTGCGGCCGCATACGGACGGTAAATTCGAGGTGGTGGCCGGCGAACGCCGCTGGCGCGCCGCCAAGTTAGCCGGCTTGTCGCAAGTACCGGCGATGGTCCGCGAGCTTTCGGACCACGAAAGCCTGGAGATCGCCCTGGTGGAGAACATCCAGCGCGAGGATTTGAATCCCGTGGAAGAAGCCCAGGCCTACAATCAGCTTATCACTCAGTTCAAGCTGACCCAGGAGGAAATGGCCAAGAAAGTCGGGAAGGATCGCTCCTCCGTGGCCAACACCCTGCGCCTGCTGCAGCTCCCGCCGTCCATCTTGGAAATGGTGAAAAAGAGCCGCCTCTCCGAGGGGCATGCCCGGGCGCTGCTGGGGATCTCGGATACCGGGGCCATGGAACGGCTGGCGCAAAAAGTGGTCCGGGATAACCTGTCCGTGCGCGAAGTGGAGCGCCTGGCTCAGGGGATCAAACCGGCCAAACCAGTGAAGGCGAAGAGCTCCAAGCGCTCGGATCTCAAGGATCCCCACACCCGCAACCTGGAAGAAGAACTGCGCCGGAAACTCAGCACGCAAGTGAAAGTGCTGCCGCGCAGCGGGCAAAAAGGGAAGATAGAAATCGAGTATTACTCCCTGGAGGATTTGGATAGAATCCTGGCTTTGTTGGGGTAAATCGTGTTTTCGCGCTGACGCGGAAGATGAAAGCCACAAAAGTCTTTATTTATAATAATTTTTAGGCAAGGCCCTCATTAAGTCTGCTAATGGAAATTTGACTTTAATTAGACGACGGAGCCCCTTGGGCGAAGCCCAGGGCACCACTAATAATCTTGCGTCGTACGCTCATTTGACAGGCGACATCCTGCAACGCTTGGTGACGCCTCTAGCCTAGGGACTGTACCGGGCCTTCGGCGTTGCAGGGCAAATATTGACAAAATATTTGACAACGCCAGAAATAATTGTTATATTAAGAATTGGCCCCTAAAGCCGTTAATTATTTATGCCGTTACTTATTTATGGGGAATGAACATGGCGAAAAGACGACACAGAAAAACCCGCTATTTCACATTCATGCTGGTTCCGCATAGCGAAGCGACGGTATTCTCGCTGCGTATTGCTTACCCGGTGCTCATCATTGCCGGCTTGTTTATCCTGGCCCTGATCGGTTCCTCGTCCTTCGTTTTAACCCGGCACATCGATTATGATATCACCAAGCGCGCCAATATCCAACTGACCGAAAAAAACGCCTATTTTGTTCAGGAATTGGCCAGCACCCACGAAGCGTTTCAGCGCGTGGCGAAAATAGAGGATGAACTGCGGGCCATGCTGAAGATGAAAAACAAGAAGAGCCTGCTCAAGTTCACTGGTGAAGGCGGCCCCACCCTGATCGACCAGGCCAATCTCCTCAGAACGCTGAACAACCGGGCCACGATTACTCCCAAGGAATTCGCCCAGAGCTTGGTCTATCTGAAAAAAGACGCCCGGGACCGCATGGACAGCTATCGCGAATTGAAAAAGTACATTGCCACCCAGCGCTCCCTGTTGGCCTCCCGGCCGACGAACTGGCCGGTGCGGGGCTGGATTACCTCCCGCTTTGGCATGCGGAACTCCCCGTTTTTTGAATCCAGGACCATGCACCATGGCCTGGACATTGCCAACGAAGAAGGAACCTCGATCAAAGCGCCGGCCGACGGCGTTGTCACCTATACCGGCTGGGAAGGCGGATACGGCAAGTTGATCGTCATTGACCACGGCTACGGGTTCTCCACCCGTTTCGGCCACTTGCAGCGGCATCTGGTTAATATCGGCCAGCGTGTCCGTCGCGGCCAGGTGATCGGCTTCATGGGTTCTACCGGCCGTTCCACGGCTTCCCACCTGCATTATGAAATCCGCGTGAACGGCGTGCCTGTTGATCCCCAGAAATACCTCAAAAACTAACCCACTACTGGAGATAAGCGCATGACAGAAGAAAAAAGCAAGGGCGTGGAGACGATTTTAGGCGCCGGCTCCGAGTTTAAGGGGCAGATGAATACCAAGGGCACGATCCGTATCGACGGAAAAATTGAGGGAAACGTTACCAGCGACGAGGGCGTGATTATCGGCGAAAAAGGGGCGGTCAAGGGGAACATCAACGGCAAGACCGTGCTGGTTTCCGGCAAGGTTACGGGCAATGTCCACGCCAGCAAGCGCCTGGAAATCATGCCCAGCGGCCAGCTGCAGGGCGACATCCACGCTCCCCGCCTGGCGATCGCCGAGGGCGTTATTTTCAAGGGCAACTGCGACATGGGTTTTGACAAGTACGAACCCGACGTCAAATATGATCCCGCCCGGACCAAGAAGTAACCGGGCCCGTCTTCGCTCGTCTTGCGGATAAGCGGCAAACCTTCACCAAGTTGACTGTCAATTAAGATCACTCTCCCCCCCATTCTCCCGTTGAACTATTAGGCAGAGGGGGGGTTCTTTTTAGGAGCGAAAATGGCGGAAACAGTTCGCGTGCGTTTTGCCCCGTCTCCAACCGGCCACTTGCATATCGGCGGCGCGCGCACGGCGTTGTTCAATTATCTCTACGCCCGCCGGCAAGGCGGGGTCTTTGTCCTGCGCCTGGAAGACACGGACGCCGAGCGGAGCACCGAGGAATCCGTCCAAATGATCCTGTCGGATCTCAAGTGGCTGGGGCTCCAGTGGGATGAAGGTCCGGAAAAGGGCGGACCCTGCGGGCCTTACCGGCAGCTGGAACGCCTGGAGTTCTACCGTCAAAAACTCGGGCACCTCGTAGAAACCGGGCACGCCTATCCTTGTTTCTGCACGCCGGAAACACTGGAACAAAAACGGCGGGATGCCCTGGCCCTCGGCCAGCCCATGAAATACGATGGCACCTGCCGCCGCCTGCGGACCTCCGAGGCCCAGGCCCGCGTTGAGACCGGCGAACCTCACACCTTGCGCCTGAAAATTCCCCAGTCCGGCCAAACCGTTATCGATGACAAGATCCGCGGCAAGGTGGAGTTCGACAACCGTGAGCTGGACGATTTCGTACTGGTGCGGAGCAATGGACGGCCCACGTGTAATTTCGCGGTGGTCGTGGATGACGCGGCCATGAAGATCACCCATGTCATCCGGGGCGACGACCACTTGTCCAACACACCGCGCCAAATCTGCCTGTACCGGGCTCTGGGCGAGCCGCTGCCGAAATTCGCCCACGTGCCCATGATCCTGGGGGAGGACCGGACCCGCCTGTCCAAACGGCACGGCGCGACTTCGGTGGGGGCTTACGCGGAGGAAGGCTTTCTGCCGGAAACCATGGTGAATTACCTCGCCCTGCTGGGCTGGGCCTTTGACGATAAAACCACGCTCTTTACCCGCCAAGAGCTGGAGGAAAAATTTTCCCTGAAAAAA
>JAUXBQ010000078.1 GCA_030619365.1 candidate division FCPU426 bacterium
TCAAGCAGGCCGGGCTCAATCCGGAAGAGTACGGGTGGTATCTGGACCTCCGGAAATACGGCAGCATTCCGCATTCGGGTTTTGGCCTGGGTTTCGAGCGAACCATGCAATTCATTACCGGCCTGCAGAACATCCGTGACGTCATTCCTTTCCCGCGCACCCACCGCAACGCAGAATTTTAATTTCACCCCTTTTTATGTCGTCACCCCGGCAGGTATTTAGCCGGGGTCCAGTGCGTTTTGGAATCCGGAACGCATCGGGGGCCTGAATGTCCTGGATTCCCCGACAGGAAGGAAATCACGGAAAGGGACTTCCTTCGGTCGCCGGCTGAGACCATGCCGGAATGACGAGTGAATGTGGCGGAGAGCAATGAAAATTAGTCTTGACAACAATAAAGAAATAAAGTACATGAATACCTAAATACCCTAGGAGGGTGGGCATGGCGGGCATTATACGCGTATCCGAGGCGGCGACCCTGGGCCTGCACGCGCTGGCCCTGCTGGCGCGCGCGGCCGGGAGATTGATTTCCACCCGGGAAATCGCCGCTGACTTGGACGTTTCCGAAGCGCACCTGGCCAAGGTTCTGCAGCGCCTGGAACACCAGGGCCTGGTCCGGGGCAGGCGCGGGCCGGCCGGCGGATTTGCGCTCTCCCGCCAGCCGGGAGCATACTCGCTGGGCGTCATCTACGAGGTCATTGACGGCCCCTTGCAGAGCCGCGAATGCCTGCTCGGGCAGCCGCTCTGTTCCGCCCAATGCCCCCTGGGGAGCGTGCTCAAGAAAACCGAGCGGGAAATTTCGCGAAAACTGAACAAGACCACGCTGGCGGAATTTGCCCGCAAATTTCCCTTTGTTTCCACCAAACTAAAAAAACCTGCAAGGAGACGAGTAGCATGAAAGTAAACAATTCTACCAAAAATGGAAATACACCACAGGAGGGTGTTGAACCGGGCCTCCAGCTCAATACCGGTTCCCTGACCCTGCAGCAGGTGGATTTAATGCTCCGGCATTTGCCCCTGGACCTCAGTTTCATTGACGAAAATGACGAAGTCCGGTATTATTCCGAGACACCGGAACGCCTGTTTCCCCGGTCGCCGGGCGTAATTGGCCGCCAGGTACAGAAATGCCATCCGCCCCAAAGCGTGCACATGGTGGAAAATATTCTCCAGGAATTCAAGGCCGGGCGGAAGGACACGGCGGAATTCTGGATCGAGTTGCGCGGGAGAAAACTGTATATCCGGTATTTCGCGGTGCGGGACGCCCAGGGCGGCTACCGGGGCACGCTGGAAGTCACCCAGGACATAACCGCCATACAGAAATTGGAGGGCCAAAAACGGCTGCTGGACTGGGAGGCAGAGTGACCCGGCAGCCTGCTAGCAAAAAAAATAAGGAGAAAAGATATGCATCAAAACCCTGAAAATACCCAGGACCTGACTGGAAAGGTCTTTCAAATGCCCGGCCTGGTGACCTACCAGGAAGGCGCGGTGGTCAGCCGCACGATAATCGATAAGCAAGTGGGAACCGTGACCTTGTTTGCTTTTGACAGCGGCCAGGGTATGAGCGAGCATACCCTGCCCTTTGCTGCCCTGGTCTGCGTACTGGAAGGACAAGCGAAAATCATCATCAGCGGCGAATCCCGAATTGTCAACGGCGGGGAGATGATCATCATGCCCGCCAACCAGCCCCATGCGTTGAAAGCCCAGCACCAGTTTAAAATGATGCTGGTCATGATCCGGCAATAATTTCCGGACGCCCGCGGCGGGCTACGCGACTTTGGACAGTATGATGCTGAAGATGGTCCCAAGTCCCGGCTCGCTGGCCGCGGAAATGCGGCCGCAGTTTAGCTCGATGAATTCCCGGCACACGACCAACCCCAGGCCGGTTCCTTTTTCGCCGTTTGTTCCCAGGGTAGACGATCCGGTCTGCGCCTTGAAAATATCCCGCAACTGGTCCCGCGCAATGCCGATGCCGTTGTCGGAAACCGTGATTTTGATCCGGCGTCCCAAATCAACCGTGGTCAGGCATATTTTGCCCCCCTCCGGCGTGAATTTAATGGCATTGCTGATCAGGTTCTGAAGTATGGAATTCATCATGGTGGGATCCGCATAAATCGCGGCACTGGTTTCGACCTGGTTGATGAGTTGAATCCGTTTTTGGGCGGCCTGCGTGGCGTACAGGCCGAGGGCCGAACTGATCAGGCCGGCCAAGGGGACTTTCTGGGGATGGTAAATAAATTTTCCCTGTGCCAGCCGCGCCCATTGCAGGAGGTTTTCCAGTAAATGGGACAGGTTTTTGGCTGAGTTGTTGATGCCGCCGGCCAGTTCGCCGATTTCCTCGAGTGAAAACTTATCCGGGTTGCTGCGCAGGACGGCTGAATAGCTCAGCAGCGAGGTGAAGGAATTTCTCAGGTCATGGGAGATGAGAGAGAAGAGTTTGTCCTTTTCTTCGTTAAGGGTCTGCAATCGCCGCGCCAGGTACCGGGTAAAAAAACAAACCACGGCGGCGAGCACCAGCACCACGCTGGTTTCAAAAATGCTTTCCGATAGGTTCACTGGCGTGGCCGGGGCCCCCAAGATGGTGTGCGGGAGATCCAGTAATTCATCCAGCCATAAAAACAGGATAAGCACTGAAAAGCCCAGGATTTCAATAAAGGTGATGCTTCTGGTCAAATGCTTGGCCAGCATAATGATCACATCCCATCTCGCTGAAGTCGGTGTCCGGCTTGCTCGCGAAGCAAGCCGGTTTCACCTATATTTTCGCTCCAATGCCTTGTCTTGACAAGCCCTGATTTTTAAAAACTAACCGGCCGGAGACGCGTTTTTTCGTAATTTTCCGGAATAAAAACAGACCGGGTGTGTATAATGTAATCTCTTCCCTTGCGACTTTTCGGCGGAGGAAGACCAGCCGGTACGTGTTTTTTCCAGTCTTTAAAAAGGATGAAATGAAAGGGACCTTGTTCCGTGAAACATTCGACCCGAGCCAAACGATCCGTGAATCGCACGCAGTTACTGCCCAGGCTCAGCTCATCCTACTGGCTGGTGGAAGAAAAAGGGTGGGAAGCCGCCAAGCAAACCCTGCATGAATCCCTGTTTACGCTCGGCAACGGCTATCAGGGCAGCCGCGGGATTCTGGAGGAAATTCCCCAGGGTGCCGTGCCCGGCACCTATTTCGCCGGGCTGTACGACAATAAAAACACCCAGGTCACGGAAATGGTCAATGCCCCGAATCCCGTGCTGTTCAAGCTTTGGGCCGGCGGGGAAGCCCTGGACGTCTCGCGCCTGCGGGTGCGCTCCCATTACCGGGCCCTGGATATGCAGCAGGGAATGATCAGCCGGGAAAGTGTTCTGTCCGGTAAGGGCGGCCGGCGCTATCGCCTGGAATCGATCCGGTTTTTTCATTTGACGAACAAGCACCTGGCGGTCATGCGCGTCCTGGTCACGCCCCTGGACGGACCCGCGACTTTCGAGGTCGAGACGTACGTTGACGATCAGGTGACCAACCAGGGCATCATGACCGAGGGGAACAAAATGCATTTCATCACCCGGGAAAAAAGCCGGGTGGGACGGATCAATTATCTGGAAGATATGACGTTCGAACACCGCTATTGCTTGGCCTATGCCACGCACCTGGAAATCAGGCAAGGGAAACGCCAATGGACCGAGGCGCGGGAACAATTCCGGGTGAGCGTGTCCAAAGGACAGACCGTCTGTTTTACCAAATTGATCGCCACCCACTCCACCCGCGACCAGGGGACCACGTTAAAAAACATAAAAACGCGGACCTTGGCCGAAGTGCGGAAGGCGGTTTGCCGCGGATATGACCGCGTGTGGAGCGATCATCAGCGTGCGTGGCAGACGCGCTGGAAGGCTGCGGACGTGCGCCTGGGCTGCGGGGGCGAGCCCCAGCGGGCGTTGCGATTCAACCTCTATCATCTCAACATCCTGTCCAATCCCGCGGACGGGCAGGCCAGCATCGGCGCGCGGGCCCTGAGCGCCGAGGATTATAAAGGCCACGTGTTCTGGGACACCGAGTTGTTCATGCTCCCGTTTTTTATTTACACGGACCCGGCCGCCGCCCGGGCCCTGCTGCTGTACCGCTACCACCGCCTGGAGGCGGCGCGCGCCATTGCCAAGGGCCGGGGCTACGCGGGCTCTCAATTTCCCTGGGAATCGGCGGACAAGGGGATTGAAGTTACACCCAGTTTTACCGTGGATCTGGACGGACGCATCGTGAAGACCATCATCGGCGAGGAAGAACATATTGTGGCCGACGTGGGCTACGCGGCGTGGCATTACCATCACGTTACGGGAGACCAGCGTTTTCTCGCGGATTATGGCCTGGAGATCCTCCTGGAGACCGCGCGCTTCTGGGTTAGCCGGGTTAAGCGGAATAAGCGCGGGCAGTATGAAATCAAGGGCGTGATGGGGTGTGACGAATTCCACGCCAATACCAATAACAACGCGTTTACCAACGGCCTGGCCCGGTTTAATATCCTGGCCGCCCTGGCGTGCCTGGAGGAGCTGGAACGATCGCAGGCTGTGGCCGTCCGCCGGCTGCTCGAGCGCCTGGGCCTGGAGCGCCGGCGCGTGCAGGGCTGGAAGCGGATCGCCCTGGCCATCAAACGCCCGCCGCAACGGCCGGACCGGGTGATCGAGGAGTTTGACGGGTATTTCAAGCTTAAGCATTTCCCGCTGCCCGAAAGAAAAAAATATTTCCTGCCCGGGTTGCCGGAGAAACACGTTTCGGTCAAGGACTTGCGCCATACGCAATACGTCAAGCAGGGTGACACCCTGATATTGCTCTACCTGCTCTCAGAGCAATTCGACCTGAAAACCAAAAAAGCCAACTACGATTTTTATGACGCCCGGACCCTGCATAAATCCTCGCTGAGCCCCTCCATCTACGCCATTGTGGGGGCCGAGGTGGGGGATGCGCGGAAAGCGTACAATTATTTCCTGGCCTGCCTGTATACCGACATTCATAATCTGTATCACAATACCGCCCGCGGCATTCACAGCGCCTCCTTGGGCGCGACCTGGCAAGTGGTGGTGAACGGGTTCGCCGGCCTGCGGGTGTATTTCGACAAACTCTCATTCACGCCCCGGGTGCCTCCTCAGGTGAAGAGCGTGTCCTTTACCCTGAAGTGGCGGGGGCGCGATTTGGACGTTTTGGCCGGACAAAAGCTGCTGACGCTGCTGTATCACGCCGGCCCGGGACACACGGCTGCGGTTGAAGTGGACGGGCAGCGACTCATTCTTCCCGGGGGCCGGACGGTCAAACTGAAACAAGACAGGAGGGGCAGATGGTGGAGCAGCGAATAACCGTAGCCCATATTCATTGGGGTTTTCCACCCACGATCGGCGGCGTGGAAACGCATTTATCGATTCTGCTGCCCGAATTGGTAAAACGGGGACATGCCCAATGGGTGTTTACTTCCGATGGACAGGGACTGGAGGCGCGCGCGAATTTCCAGGGCGCGGAGGTTATCCGGGACAAAGCCATGTGCCTGGACCAATTTGCCGGATCGAAGCCCGGGCTGGATCAGCCGGAAGTTCTCGCGGCGTTCAGGAAATTCCTGGACCTGGCCAAGCCGGCGGTCATTCACGCCCATAACCTGCATTATTTTACGCGGCTGCACGCGAAAATCCTCGCCGACGAGGCGGCGGCCCGGGGCCTTCCCCTGATGCTCACGGCCCACAATGTCTGGAGCGAACCGATTTTTCTGGACCTGACGGTCGGGTTCCCCTGGGACCATATCATCGCTGTGAGTCATTTTATTAAAAAAGAAATCTCGGGCGTGGGCTTTGACGAGAACAAGATTACGGTGGTTCATCACGGGATCGATACGGAAAAATTCAAACCGGTGAAGGATCCGGAAAAACTGTATAAGCAGTATCCCCGTCTCAAGGGGAAACGGGTGATCTTCCACCCCGCGCGGATCTCGCTGGGAAAAGGCGGGGACGTCAGCATCAAGGCCGCTCACATCGTTCGCAAGCATATTAAGGATATCATCCTGGTGCTGGCCGGTACGGAAAATATCATTGATTGGAACAATCACAGGGAAGGGGACCTGGAGTACATGTCCCAAATGATCCGGACCCTGGAACTGCAGGATAACATATACCTGGACGCGTTTTCCATCGACCAAATGGCGGAGTTGTACAATCTGGCCGAGGTTTGCGTGTATCCCTCCACGGCTTTTGAGCCGTTTGGGTTGACCATGCTGGAAGCCCAGGCCTCGGAGAAGCCCATTGTAGTGACCCGCACCGGCGGCATGCCCGAGATTATTCACGACGGCATCAACGGCTATGTGGTCAATATCCGGGATCATGAAACCCTAGCGCAACGGGTCATTATGCTCATGCAGGACCAGGCCCTGTGCCGCCGCCTGGGCGAGGTGGGGCGCAAGAACGTGGTCCGCCATTTCAACAAGAACAACATGGCCGAGGAGACGCTGGACGTCTACCGGGAAGTATTGGCAGGGCGGTGAGGAGGGAAGTGCCCAATAAACGAATGGGCTGGCAACGTCCGCCCCTGGTCCTGTTGGACGTGCACGGCGTTATCCTGGAGACGTCCTGGGAAATAGAATTGAGAACGCTCTACAACCGGCTGGTCAAACCCTTAAAACCGGCCGCACGCCTGGCCTGGGTAAACGAGTTTTATTTCCTGACCCGGCGGGAAAGAATCGCCAGCTTGGCGAGGCTCTCGGGCAGGACGCTGCCCCAGGTCGGGCAGGTGACGGATAAAGTCCGGCTGGATATCCACGGGCATTATCTGCCCGCAGTCAAACCGTACGTCCGGTTTTTTTTAAAGGCGCTGAGAAAGTACCATATCCCCGCCCTGGCCGTGTGCGGGGGGCAAGCCGCCCAAGTCAAGAGACAGATGCGGCTGCACGGTCTGACGGCCTACATCCCGGCCGCGCGCATTATCGGGCTGGAAGAAAAACCCCCCGGCACGACCGGAAACCGCCGGGCCCTCTTCTCGCTGCTGCATAAATCATTTGACCGCAGACTGGTGTATATCAACGATTGGCGGGATGAAAACCGTTTCGTGAAGTCCCTGGGCGGCCAGGTCATCGGTATCGCGGATGACCATCCCGGACGCTACGCGCGCTGCCGCCGCCTGCTGCTTGCTTCCGGCGCGGACCACGTGTTCAGGGGTTGGACCCAATGGCAGCGCATCCTGCGCCAAGTGGTTTTACCACCCGGAAAATGAGCAGGGGAGTCGCGGTCGGACTGTCTTTCCTTTTCCATTCCCTTAGACCTCTACGCTAGCGAAATTAGTTGCGTGTTATATTTTTCGCCTTGACAAGTAATGGGCATATGCCCATAATAGAACAATACCAGCGGAGATGCTTCTATACATGCCCAGACCTCATTTTTGCCGGCGAGTGGCCGGCGAACCTCAGATCAGTCTCTTCAAGCCCGCCGGCATACCCGCCAGCGAGCTGGAAGAGATCACACTGACCCTGGACGAGTTTGAGGCCATCCGCCTGGCGGATTTGGAATCAATGTATCAGGAAAAGGCGGCAGATTGCATGGAAATATCCCGTCAAACTTTTGGTAGGATTTTGGAGTCCGCGCATAACAAGGTCGCCCAAGCCTTGATTCAAGGCAAAGCCTTGCGCATTGAAGGGGGAACCGTGGAAGTTGCCGGCTGGCGCGCTTTTCAGTGTATTGCCTGCGGCCAGCAATGGCAGGCCGATTTTGCTTCCCGCCAACCCATCGCATGCCCCAAGTGTCAAAAACCAGGAACTCAACGCTGGGGCCGGGGGTATGGCCGAGGGGGCCGGCGTGGGCGTGGCGCGAACCGGGAAGGGTACGGGGCCTAGCATGAATACCGCGTTGGAATGCCTGCCTTGCCTGCTGCGACAAGCCGGGGATGCCCTGCAACGGCTCGCCAAGGACAAAGACCAGGAATCCATCTGGATGCGTCATATTATGTCTTTGCTGGGGACGCTGGATTACCGGCTTTCGCCCCCCGCCGTCGCGCAACTCATCCACCGCCGTTTGCGGCAACTCTCCGGCTCGGCTGATCCTTACCGGGTCGAAAAGGAAAAGCATACGCGCCTGGCCCTGGCGCTCTACCCCCGGCTGGAAGCCGAAGTGGCGGGCGCCGGGGATCCTCTGCTGGCTGCCGTGCAGGTAGCCATTGCGGGAAATATCATTGATTTGGGCGCCAAGAGCCAAATGGAGGAAGCGGATATCCGGGCCTCTCTGGAACAGGCGCTTAGGGAACCGCTTTCCGGGAATTTCGCGGACTTTGCTTCCGCCGTCTCGCAGGCGGGCAGTATTCTCTATCTCGCGGATAATGCCGGCGAAGTGGTATTTGATCGTTTGTTGCTGCAACGGCTGCCCCAGGGTAAAGTGACGGTGGCGGTCCGGGGTGGTCCGGTGATTAATGACGCAGTATGGGAGGACGCCCGTATGGCGGGTCTCACTGATCTGGTTCCTGTGATTGATAACGGCTCTGACGCACCGGGTACTTTGTTGTCCGACTGCAGTGAAACATTTCAGGAGATATATCAGGCGGCCGGGGTCGTCATTGCCAAGGGACAGGGCAATTTTGAATCTCTGTCCGAAGAAAACAAGAATATTTATTTCCTTTTTAAAATCAAGTGCCCGGTTGTGGCCTCCCTGCTGGACTTGCCTATGGGGACCAAGGTGCTCAGGCGCCAGCACGTTAAGGGGCCGCTTTCCGTAAGCGGATGAAAACCGGGATGTTACCGGGGGAGGGGAAACGGCCCTTTGCCCGGAAGAAGACAAAGGCGCGCGGAACGCGGGCCAATATTTCATAGGAGGGACATGGTATGAAAATAGCAATTTCTTCACAAGGGCCGGAGACAAGCAGCCTGGTTGATTCCCGCTTCGGCCGGGCCAAGTATTTCATTATTGTGGATACGGTAAGTGGCGAATCCGTCAGTCACAACAATAGCGAGAATGTCGATGCCGCGCAAGGCGCGGGTATTCAGACCGTGCGCCGGTTGCTGGATTTTCATCCGGAAGCGGTCATCTCCAGCAATGTGGGTCCCAAAGCCTTTACCGCCCTGCAAGCCGCGAATATCCCGATCTATAGGGCCGGCGAGGGAACGGTACAAGACGCGGTGAGCCGCCTGCAAAAAGGAGAACTATCAATCATTTCAGATCCGGGAAGCTGGGGCGGCAGTTAAACGGATCAGGAGGGAGGTAGGTTATTATGCCGAATCAGGATAGAACAGGCCCGGCCGGCCGTGGCGCCGGTACGGGACGTGGTTTGGGCAGATGTGGGAAAAGTGCCCAAACCCGAAAAGGAGAGCCCAGGACCAGTCCGGGTGGACTTTCCGGCTCGACCGGCTGGGGCCAGGGAGGCGGTGGTCGCTCGAACGCAGGTTCCCAGACCGGTAGGGGGCAGGGCCGGCGTGGGAGTAGGAGCGTTTAATTAAACGCCCCTACACACTAATCAAGGAGGTGTGAGTCATGCCAGGTGGAGACAGAACAGGACCAAGCGGGATGGGCGCCAGAACAGGCAGGGGAGCAGGTTACTGCGTAGGAAATCCGGGTCCCGGATTCGCGTATGGTGGGTACGGACGCGGGTTTGGAGGCCGGGGTGGAGGCCGGGGTGGAGGCTGGGGCGGAGGCCGCGGTGGCGGGTATCGTTGGTTTCAAGGAGGTTTCGGGCCAGAAGTTTATTCAGGACCGATGGAGTTTGGGACGCCCGGACCAAATTATCCGGTTGGCTGGACCAAGGAGCAGGAAGCAGCGTCTTTAAAAGATCAGGTAAAATATTTTGAAGACTCCTTGACCAATCTGAAAAACCGGATAAACGAACTGGACGCCAAGACCGGCGACTAGGAGTTTGAGCATTTAGTCATGGACTAATTGCTTAAACTCCAGAGCAATTGAGAATTGAACAATAGAGCAATAGAAAGACTCAATTGCGACCGAAGGAAGTCCCATACGATTCCCCATCCGGTCGGGGCGGTCCATACGTGTCCAAATTAAAATATCTGGAGTTCAACGAAATAGTCCGGGAGGCATATTTTTTCAGGAAAAAACGCCCGGCATACGCCGGGCTGGCCCAACAAAGGCAAGGGCGTCCGGCGAATGCTGGACGCACCCCAAGTGTCTGGTCGGGCAGCCGAGACCAGGGTCGGCATTAGGGGCTCTAGCGTGTGTACACAGTGCCGATTTTCCTGAAAAAATATGTCTCCCGGACTATTCAGCCACAGGAGCCTGTGTTTATTTGGACAGCTATGAGTTAAAGACCTGAAACAGTTTTGTGTAATTTTACTGCCCGGTTACTGAAAAAGTATCACCGTGAAAAAGCAGGCTCTGGATCGGGAGAAGCGAGATAACCAGCTTGGAAACAGCCACGATGAAAATAGCTATCGCCAGCGGCAAAGGCGGCACGGGTA
Source organism: candidate division FCPU426 bacterium (assembly GCA_030619365.1). Taxonomy (GTDB): domain Bacteria; phylum Oederibacteriota; class JAAXVQ01; order JAAXVQ01; family JAUVAV01; genus JAUXBQ01. The sequence goes on from JAUXBQ010000078.1 coordinate 10,392, forward strand.
AAACCATGCTGGCCACGAATTTGGCTTATACGGCCGCGCACCTGGGATGGAGCACCACGTTGTTGGACTGCGACGTGGAAGGTTCCAATGCCCACCTTTTTCTGAGGCCTGAAATCCAGGTCCAAGAGCCGGTCAATACCCTGGTGCCCGAGGTGGACGCCGCCAAGTGCAACCTTTGCGGCAAGTGCGGCGAAATCTGCCAGTACAGCGCGATTGTTCCACTCGGCAAACGGGTTTTGGTCTATCCGGAGCTTTGTCATGCCTGCGGCGGGTGCCAACTGGTTTGTCCAACCGGGGCGATTCGGGAAAAAGCGCGCGAGATCGGCCGGATTGAAATCGGGCAGGCGGACGGGATCAATTTTGTCCGGGGGAGCCTCGCCATTGGGGAGTTAATGAGCCCGACCGTGATAAAAGCCGTGAAACGGGCCGGCAAGCACAAAGGGCTTACGCTTATCGATTCGCCCCCCGGGACTTCCTGTCCGGTGGTGGAGAGCGTTCGGGATGCGGA
>JAUXBQ010000208.1 GCA_030619365.1 candidate division FCPU426 bacterium
CTGGGCTGCGCCATTGGCACGGATTGGTCTGATGCGGCCGGCAAGGGCATTAATTACGGTCTTAGTGTCTATGGCGACAGTAATATTGTCGGCGGCCCGGACTCATCTAGCCGCAATATAATATCCGGCAATAATGGTGGAATTTGGCTGAGCGGCATTGGCAATACGGTCCAGGGCAATTATATCGGCCTCGCCAGCGACGGCTTAACCATTTTAGGTAATGTCAACCATGGTATTTACAGCCGGGGTTCCTTTCAATGCCTGATTGGCGGAGATCAAACCCAAGGCGAGGGCAATATCATATCCGGGAACTCCAGTGGTATTACTTCATATGACACGATAACTGAATATCCAGGGCAATCGCCTGGGGACCACCCCTGACGGTCTGAGCGCCTTGCCCAATGGTCAGGCCATTGTCCTGGCCGGTCCTACCACGCAATGCCTGGTTGGCGGCAATGCTCTGGCCGGCCAAGGCAACTTGATTTCCGGTAATTCCTCCTCCGGGATTACCATTTACGGCGCTTCGCACGGAAATAGTGTTTGCGGAAATGTCATTGGCCTTAATGCCGGACAAAATGCCGCCCTTCCCAATAATGGGAATGGTGTTTCCCTCTATAACTTTGTTACCAGGAATGTCATTGGCCTGCCGCAGCCAGGTTGGGGGAACGTCATTTCCGGGAACACCGGGCATGGCATTCATTTTGACCAGGCATCTGAAAGCATTGTTCAGAATAACATTATCGGCCTCTCCAGCAGTGGTCTGAGTTTTGGCAATAATTTTGGAATTTGCCTTGCAACGAGTTCTCCTTCTCAATTGATCGGCGGGGTTCGCAATGACGGCCGTTTTGAACGCAATGTCATTTCCGCCAATGCAATGGCAATTTCCGTACGTAGCGACAACAATAGCATCTGCGGCAATTATATTGGAACCAATTCCAGCGGCACTGTTGGTATCAGCAATACGCTCTACACGCTTTATTTACACGCGGAAAGTGAAAACAACTTAATCGGCGGGGCTAATATTGATGGCGGTGATTGGTATGGAAACATCATTGTCGGCGATACTTTCAGCGGTATCACGAATGATGGCAGTAGTGGCAATACCATAACCGGCAACTGGATCGGGGTGTTGGCTGATCACAGTGTGCCCTTGCTTACCTTTACCAACGGCATATACTTGTCCAACAATTCCCGCGACAATGTCATTGGCAGTTTTGGCGACGGGCAGGGCAATCTTATTGCCAATAGCGCCATTGGCGTCAATTTAATCGGGTCCGGCACGGATTTTAATCGTATATGGGGAAATACCATCAGCGCATTTTCCGTTGCAGGCATTGTTTTGGGAGCCGGCTGCAACGAGGACAAACCCGCTCCGCTGGTAGGTATGGCGGATATGGGACTTGTCTCCGGCACGGCCCAGGCCTTTGATTATATCGAGGTCTTCAAAGCTGAAGCGCGGCCCGGCGCGCGAGGCGGCAGTCTTATCTTTGTCAACTCCACTTTTGCCGATGCCGGCGGATACTGGGAGCTCTATCCTGCGGGCCTGCTGGCCAATGGGGATTACGCTTGCGCCATTGCCACGGATGGCAGTAACAACACTTCGGCTTTTTCGTATAATGTCCTGGTCACGGCTTTAATTCCGACATATACACCGACTTTCACGGCCACGATTACGCCGACGTATTCGCCGACCGCCACAATCACCCCGACCCTGACCATAACGGTCACATCCACGATTTCTCCGACCAGCACTGTCACGCCCACTATGACTCTCACGCCCACCGTAACCCCGACCACGGCCTTGGGCGACGTGGATCTGGGAGGCAAACAAGTCCTGGCCTATCCCAACCCGGCTCAGGATCAGATGACTTTTGTGTTCCACCTGGACCAGGCGGCTGAGGTTAAAGTCCTGATCTATAATCTTGCCGGTGAACGCGTGGCAGAACTTTCCGGTGATTTCACGGCCGGCCGCGGGCAGACTCTCGTGTGGGAATGCGGCGACGTGGCGCCCGGCGTGTACCTGGCCGTGGTGTTGCATGACAATAAGAAAAAAGACACCCTGAAAATCGCGATTACGAAATGAGCGCCAAGCAAGCTGCAGCTTGGCCTACCTGGGGAAGGAATAAAGAATGATCACGAAGAAGTGAAAAGAGGAACACGAAGAGCACGAAGAATTAACAAACGATCACGAAGGGCGCGAAGAAATACAAAGAAAAGAAACAGGGTTAAAAGCTTTTTTCTTATTCTTACCCTTTCCTGATTTATCTTTCCCTTCGTGCTCTTAGTGATCCATCTTTTTTTCGTGTTCTTAGTGATTTGTCTTTTCCTTCGTGGTCTTCGTGGATAAGTCTTTTTCTTTTTCGATTTTGAACCAGCCCAGGAACCATCCCGCCAATATGAACACCAAGAGCACGCCGAGGCCCACCAGGCCCCGGAAGTGGGCAAAAGCGGTGTCGTACAGACGGGTAAGGGAGAGCGGGAAGGCGGCCGCGGCCATAAGCGTGGCCCGGGCCACGGCCGGAGCCAGGATGCCGCCCGAGGCGGAACGCAGCCAGGTGAGTATCACGCTGATTCCGAAAGTGAAACCCAAAGCCAGCAGGGGGCCCCAGCCAGGATGGTCCGGGTAGCCGTAACCCCTCAGGTAAAACGGCAGTTTCCACAGCCAGGCCAGGATGGTCGTGGCGATCACGACTATCCAAAATCCCCGGCGCTCCAGCAGATGAAACACCCAGCCCCGCCACGCGGTCTCTTCCGCCCAAGCCGGCAAAAACCAAATAACCGGGCCCAGCAGCAGCCAGGCCAGCCACACGGCCCAGCCCTGCGGAGCGATTTGCATCCAGGTTGCTTCGCCGGCGGACAGGCGTTTGAGCAGGCCGCTGAGCGCGTCGTTCATATTCCAGTCCCAGTTCGCCAGCCCCCACATCACGCTCAGGCCCGCGGCCAGGGCGGCCAGCAGGGGCAGAAGCAACCAGGCGGGCAGCAGATAGAGGGGCTTGCCGGCCCGCAGGCCGAGTGCTTCCCGGATATGGCTTTTCGCGATGACCATGGCCATAAAGGCCGCCAGTCCCGGGCCCAGGCCCAGGCCGGCCAGGATGAGGGAAGCCCGGCCGGAGAGATTCCAGCTCACGTTCCAGTCCCATTCGGCCATTTTCAGGGCCGGCCACCACCCAAAGAACAGGGTCAAGGCCAGGAAGAGTGTGGTGGACAGGACACGGCGATTCACTATGCGATTGGCGCCCAGGATTGACATATAAGCATTATAGGGGTTGCCCGCCCGGGCGGGCAATACGAAAAAAAATCAGCACTCCAGCTCTCGGTTTTTCTCGGGGAAACGTGCTTGACAGCGCTTCCGGGGAGGATGTAACGTAGTGGCATGGAATCGAACCTGAATCTGCACCACGTATGCATCCGTGTTTCCAACCTGAGGAAATCCGAGGTTTTTTACCAGGGGTTTCTGGGTCTGGAAAAACTGCGCGAATTTACCGTGGCCGCGGAAGATGCTCAAACCCTGCTGAATATATCCCAGGAGTGCCATTTCATGGATTTCGCGGCAGGGCCGGGGCGCCTGGAAATTTTCACCACGACCGGCGCCATGCCACTGCCCGCGCCGGGAAATCATTTTTGCCTGGCGCTCACCAACCGGGAAAAACTGCTGCAAAGATTAATCGAGGCCAATATAACCGTACGGGAAACCATGCGCGAAGGGCGCCAGATCGTTTTTATTCACGACCCGGATAACAATGTTCTGGAGCTAAAGGAAACGGACGCGTGAGTCAAAACCCGGGCCGCGCGGCCGCCGGACGCCTCTGCCTCCGGTGGGCCAGGAGTCAATAGTGCCTTTTTGTCCACAGTGCAGATACGAATACCACCCCGGCACCGAGCAGTGTCCGGATTGCCGCGTGCCGCTGGTGGAAACCCTGCCGCCTGATCCACGGCAGTGGGAACAGTTTGAAACCGTGGAACTCTGCAAAGTGTCCGACGAAATGACCGGGCTGGCTCTGCAGGCTTTTTTACTGGACGCGGGCATTGGCCTGAACCTGCGCGATATGCGGGCCTCGTTTTACGGGAACGTTTTATCCGGCATACAAGGATACTGGGGCACCGCGATCGTGACCAAGGAAGACGAACCCCAAGCCCGTAAGCTCTATGCTGAGTTCTTGAAGGACTTTGAGAAAAAATAAAAATCAATATCAAAATACGAAATCCGAAATACGAAACAATATCGAAATTCAAATGTTCCGATGACCAAAACGTTTTTATTTGGACGCGTATGGTTTATTATTTTTTATTTTTGTTTCGGATTTCGATATTCGAATTTCGGATTTAAACATACGTCGTTTCGGTAATACAGGTTGGTTTGCATAGTCTGTTTTTATGAGGAGGATGTTGTGAGCGAATCCCGGGAAGCATCAGCCGAGGAAGCCAAGGCCAGGGGCGACGCGTTTTACGTGAAGATGGCCGAAACGCCTCACATCGGGAGCGCGGAAGCCCTGCGCACCGAGCAGCAACTGCTGGAGCGCTACAAGGCGCGCGGCCCCCGAGCGGGAACCCTGAAGCCGCTTGCCATTTTCTACGGCCGGGTGGGGCAGCAGGAGCGCGCGTACCAGTACCTGAAGCTGTGGATGAAACACGCGCGCGGCCAGGATGAACTGGCGGAATGCCTGCTCATGTCCGGGCAACTGGCC
>JAUXBQ010000346.1 GCA_030619365.1 candidate division FCPU426 bacterium
GCGGATCTTGTCCGCGGCCCGGTTCAGGCCTTCCTGGCGCGCCTGGTCCTCCACTTCCAGGAGCCGGCCCTGGGCCTGGGCCTCCTCCAATTTCTGCGCGCCGAATCCTACCAGCCGTATGCGGATGCGGCGATTGACAACCTTGTCCATTAATTGCACGGCCGCGGAGAACAGAGCGCGGTCCGTATCAACCGCCTCGGGCAGGGTGAGGGACCGGGTGTGCAAAGAAAAATCCGCGTAGCGCACCTTGACGCAGGCGGTCCGGGCGCGGAGCCCCTGCTTGCGCAGGCGATACCCCACCTCGCACACCAGCCGGTGCAGGGCGTGGCGCAGGAACGCCGGGTCCGTGGTGTCCGTGGCAAAGGTTTCCTCGTTGCTCACGGACTTGACTTGTTCGCGCCGGGCCACCGGCGAATCGTCCTGCCCGCGGGCCGCCTCGTGCAGCCAGCCCCCCATTTCGCCGAAGGCCTTGCCCAGCAGGGGCCGGGAAATGCTCGCCAAATCGCCGATAGTGCGGATGCCCAGGGCCCGCAGACGCGGCTCGGTCTTTGGCCCCACGCCGACCAGGCGCCGGATGGGCAGGGGCGCCAGCAGGGCGGCCTCGTAACCTGGCAAGACGTGGAGCACGCCGGCCGGCTTGGCCAAATCCGAGGCGATCTTGGAAACCACCTTGGCCCTGGAAATGCCGATGGACACGTCCAGGCCGATTTCGGATTTCACGCGTGCTTGGATGGCCGCGGCCGCGGGCAGGGGCGGGCCAAAGAGACGCGTGCAGGTGGTGTAGTCCAGGTAGCCCTCGTCCTGACCGCCGGGCTCAAGGTCCGGAGAGTAGTCTTCCAGTATTTTAAAGAACGCGCGCGAGTATTCCTGGTAGGCCCGAAAATTGCCGGGGCAAACAATGGCCTGGGGGCAGAGCCGCCTGGCCCGCGTCATGGGCATGGCCGAGTGCACGCCGAATTTCCTCGCCTCGTAGGAGGCGGTCGAGACCACGCTGCGGCTGGTCCCGGGCGACACGATCACCGGCTGGCCGACGAGAGTGGGGTCCAGCCGACGCTCCACGGCCACGAAGAAGACGTCCAGATCGAGGTGAAAGATAATGCGGGGCATGAGACCATACCAGGCTTTCGAAAAAAATTCAACACGAACAAAAAGCGAATGTTTAAAATAAAAAAATACCAATTTCTACCGTTTTATAAATGATCTTTGTGAAAACTTACATGGATATACCTTCTTAAAGCAAAGTAGAAATGTCTTTTTTACAATATCATCGTGA
>JAUXBQ010000202.1 GCA_030619365.1 candidate division FCPU426 bacterium
GGTGACGATTTAAAAAAGCCTGTCATTCCGACGCCGTCACCCCGGAATGTACTTATCCGGGGCGGAATCCAGGAGAAATTCGGAAAACAAATTAAGGTTTTGGAAAAGACCACCCCGGACTACTCTACATCCACCACTGTGGCGTCCCGCAATACAATATCAATCGTGCCGATCACAATGGCGCTTTTAATCAAGACCGGTACCTTGCGCTGGTCATCGGTAAGCCAGATATGAATGTCTCCCTTGCTCTGGAAAATCCCCTCGAACTTGAGCAGGGGTTGTACAACCAGGCAGTCGAATTTCCCGGCCGGCACGCTGACTTGCTCGCGCCGCAGCACCTTGACGATCACTTCGTATTCCTTGCCGTTGTCAGCAAACACGGGAACCGTGATCTCATCCCCGACCCGGACCGGCAGGGTTCGGAAAAAATAGAATTGCGAGAGTACGTCCTGAACCAGGGGCGAGGCCGGGAGCACGGTCCGGCCGTTGTCCTTGATCACTTGCTGAGTGATCTGGTCGTAGATGATGAAGGAATCGTTGGAATAACCGCCTTCGCGCAGGTGTTTTTCATAGCGCCAGGAGAACAGGCCGCGCGCGTCGAAAAACGATTCAATGCGGTCCCGCACTTTGAATATCCACTCAAAGGCCGGATGCGTGCGGGCCGTGGCAATCAAATGCAGGGTGGGACGGCCGAACATCTCCGGTCCGGCGTGCACGGACAAGGTGGCGTACCCGGCGGATATCCCGAAGTACTCCACGGAAAACAGCAGTTTTTCGCCCGGTCCAAACGCCCGGTTGGGCCGCTCCGGAAAGGTCGGTGTGGGGGTCGGGCTGGGCGTGTGGGCCGAAGTCCTGGTCAGGGTCCGGGCGGGCGTGGAGGTTCCCCTTGCCCCTGTGTCCGCGCGGTCCAGGCGGACACCCAAGTCCAGGCGTTGGCCGGGTTCAATCAGGTCCGGGTCCGGGATATCGTTCGTCCGGGCGATTTCCCGGTATTTCCAGGGATCACCTAAATGCCGGGCGCAAATGTTCCAGAGACAATCGCCGCGCACTACCACGTAAATTCCGGCGGCCACGGTATGTCCCGGCGTTTCCGGCTGGTCCCCGGGTGTGGGCGTGGCGGTCGCCAGGGGTTGCGGCGTGATTTTGATTACCTTGAACTCCGTGCGCCCGGTGGCGCAGCCGGACAACAGCAGGACGCCGCAAATTATGGGCAGGAGTCCGCGCCTCATGTCCGGCTTCCGGTGGAGGGTAGTAACGCGGCTTTCACTTTTTCCAACACGCGTTGTGGCGTAATGGCGAGCAACCCGGGCTCCGGACGCTCCTCCGGTGGGCACAACACCTCGGCCCGCTGGCTTAAGGGGCCCCAGCGCACTGGCCCGGTCACACCGGCTGCGGGAAACAGCGCGATAATCCTCGCGTCCAACCCGGCGGCCATGTGCAAAGGTCCGGTATTGCCGGAAATAAAAACATCCGCGCGGGCGATGAGCGCCGCCAATTGCCGCAGGGAAACGGCCTGGTCCAAAACCAGAGGCCGCGGTTCATGCCGCGCGGACTCCGCGACCAATTGCGCCTGTTCGGCCTTTGCTCCGGTCAATAAAACTTTGGCCGGCGTTTCGCGCAAGATCATGGCCGCCAAAGCGATGTATCGCTCGCGCGGCCAGTTGGCGGACGACCCGCGGCCGCCGGGATGAATGAACACCAAGCGGGCCTGGCCGGAGATTCCCGCCTCCTGGTAGTAATGTTCGGCCCATTCGCGCGCCTCGCCCGTCACGCGCAGGCGGGGTGGACGCAATTCCGCCGGTACGCCGAGAGCGCGGACCAGATCGAGATTGTATTCTGCTTCGTGTTTCTGCGCCCGGGCCCGGCTGTGCCGTACCCGGACCGTGAACAGGCAGGACCACCACCGCCGGCCCGTGCCCACGCGACGCGGCACGCCGGCCCGGAACACGGCCCAGGAAATGCGCGGATCGGGAAAAACCAGGAGCGCGGCGTCAAAACGGCCTTGCGCCACGAGCTGCCGCAGGCGCCGGAATCCGGCGCGGCCGGCGTGTTGCCCGGCCGCGTCATAAACCAGCACTTGGTCCACTTCGGGTTGTTGGGCCACGGCTTCGGCGGCATACGCGGAAACCAGCATGGCCACGCGCGCGCGGGGAAAGGCTTCTTTCAGCGCCGCACATACCGGCAGTGTAAGGAGGGTGTCACCCAGGGCATCGGTCCGGCACACCAGGATACGGGAAAGTTCATTGGGCACGGTTCGAGTCCTTGGCCGGGCCTTGTTCCAGAATGACGCGGGCGGCTTGGGCCAGGTCTTCGCATACGTAATCGGGACGGTCCTGGCCCGTAAATCCCCGGGCCTGGGTTTCCCGGCCGTAGCCGGTCATTACCAGCACAGTGCGCAGCCCCTGCCGCGCGCCGAATTCGATATCCGCCGCCTTGTCCCCCACCACCCAGCTTTGGCCCAGGTCCAGGTCCAGGTCCCGCGCGGCTTTGATCAGCATGCCGGGCTCGGGTTTGCGGCAATCGCACGCCCGGTTATAGGGCGCGACCGAGCCCCCGGCGTAATGCGGGCAGTAATAGACGCCGTCCAAGCCCGTGCCTTTTTGTTCCAGCAGAGACTGCGCGCGCTGGTTGACCCGCCTAACTGCGTCTTCGTCGAAATACCCCCGGGCCACGCCGGACTGGTTGCTGGTAACCACGACCCGGTAGCCTGCGTCCCGCAGGGCCCGGATGCCTTCGGCCGCGCCCGGCAGGAGCTCCACCCCAGCCGGGTCGGACAAATACTCGGCCTCCTTAATGAGGGTGCCGTCGCGGTCTAGAAAAACGGATGGATGCGGCATGGTGTCCGTTCCCGGTTTTGGTTGGCTGCGCCGCGCCTCCTCCAACCGCGCTAGCGGGAGCGGGAACGCGTCGCGGCGGTTTGACTTTTTGGCGCGCTGAATTGCAGGCGGACCAGTTTTTTATAGATGCCTTGCTGGCGCATGAGCTGCGCATGCCGTCCGCGCTCCACGATCCGGCCCTGGTCCAGGACCACGATTTGGTGCGCGTGCTGCACGGTCGAGAGCCGGTGCGCAATGACGAAGGTGGTGCGATGCGCCATGAGTTTTTCCAGCGCCTCCTGGATCAGGCGCTCGGATTCCGTGTCCAGGGCCGAGGTCGCCTCGTCCAGAATGAGAATGGGCGGGTTTTTCAGGATGGCGCGCGCGATGGCCAGGCGCTGCCGCTGGCCGCCGGAAAGTCTGACCCCCCGCTCGCCGATCATAGTCTCGTAGCCTTGCTTGGTGTTCAGAATGAATTCGTGGGCATTAGCCGCCTGGGCCGCCTTTTCAATGTCGGTCTGCGTGGCGCGGGGCTTGCCGTAGGCGATGTTGTTGCGAATGGTATCGTTAAACAGAATCGTGTCCTGCGTCACCAGCCCGATCATTCCGCGCAGGGACTGCAGGGAAAGTTGCCGCACGTCGTACCCGTCGATCAGGATCGCCCCCTGCCCTACGTCGGCAAAGCGCGGAATGAGGTCCACCAGCGTGGTCTTGCCCGCGCCCGAGCGGCCGACAATGGCCAGGATATCCCCGGCGCGGACCGTGAGCTGAATGTCCGACAGGACCGTCCGGTCCGGCTGGTAGCCAAAGCTGACGTTCTTGAGTTCGATCTTGGACTTCACCGTCTTGAGCGCCTTGGCGTGCGGCGCGTCCTTAATCAGGGGTTTTTTATCCAGCAATTCGAAGACCCGCTGGGCCGCGGCCAGCGCCTGCTGCACAGTGTTGTTGACGCCCGCGATATTTTTCACCTGCGGATAGAGGGTGGCCAGGCCGCCCAGGAACGCGAAAAAGGTCCCCGCGGTGGATTCGCCGTTGATCACCTGGGTACCGGACCACACAATCATCAGGCAAATGCCGGTGGAACCGATAAATTCCATCAGCGGACTGGACAGGGCGGTCTTGCGCAGGGCCCGCATCACGAGGTCAAAATACCGGCGCAGCTCCTCCCGGAAGCGTTTGATCTCGAACGGCTGCATGCTGAACGCCTTGACCACGCGGATGCCGGCCAGGCTCTCATGCAGGACCGTGGTCACGTCCGCCATCTTGGCTTGGGATTCCCGGGAGATATGGCGCAACGTCTTGCCGATGTAGATGATGGGATACACCGCGATCGGAAACACAAACAGGGAGATGAACGCCAGCTTCCAGTCCAGATAGAACAGCAGGGTCACCAAGGCCACTATGTTTAGAATCGAGCCCAGGAGCCGGCCCAGCACGTTCGAGACCGCGCCCTGCATCAGGGTGGCGTCGTGGGTGATCCGCGAGATCAGGAGCCCGCTCCGCTGGCTGTGAAAAAAAGCCAGCTCCATATGCAGCAGGTGTGCGTAGAGCTGGTTGCGGATGTCCATGACGATCCGGTTGCCGATGTTGTTGATAAGGTAATCCTGGCCGTAGGTGGAGAGCCCCTTGAATAAATAGGTCAGAATGATGGCCAGCGGCACCAGGCGCAGGTAAAAAAGCGCCTGGGCCTGGTCCGGGTTGCCGAAGACCTTGTCCAGGACCGGCTTGACCAAATACATGCCCAGGGCGGTGAGCGCCGCGGTCACGGCCAGGCACAGCATGGCGGCCATAATGCGCCCCAGGTACGGCCGGGCGTATTTTAAGAGCCTCAGGTAAAGTTTCATCCGAAGTCATCCACCGGGCCGGTCTTCGGACCGGCCGAAATTTTGGCTATTTTAGCATGGCTGTACAAATTAATCTCAAAGCATAAGTAAAGGTCTAAAAACGTACTTCAAAAATTTAAAAGACCCTTTGTCGCTTATGGCCTTTTTCACCACGAAGGCACGAAGGACACGAAGA